>DAOVIU010000093.1 GCA_030673585.1 Pseudomonadota bacterium
ATACACCGGAGCCCAAGATTCCCGACACGATATCACCACCCATGTAACTTGCGACCATGGGGAAGATGTAAACGTGAACGTGTTCTCCCAGACCGACCCCCAGGTGAACCGCCCTAACGGGAGGAATGAAGTTCGCCGTGGGAACGTATGGATCCTCCCGGATGTACTTGGGGTCGAGCCCCAGGAAAAGATGAGTCATGGTTGTATTTCCCGCAATGACCAGATGGGAGACTAAGTCCCTGTTTATTCCGCTCATGCACAGGAGATCTTCGATAATCCCGTTGATCGTGGAGATAATCACCTCCTGGAGCCTCTGAAGCCCTCCGGGCCTCTGAGAATAGACGATTCGGCTGATCACATCCTCCCCGTAGCTGATCTGGGCATTGTAATCGGAGGCCTCCGCCAGCGTGATGGTGCCCCCCTCATCGGGAAACCCACATACCTCGGCGCTATTTAAGTTAAGAAGCTGACCGAAGACCGTTGTGGTGCCCAGATCAATTACGATGGAGTAGTTCTCGCACGCCACATTCCCCGATTCCACATTGATGAGCTTGTATCCCTTCCGGGTGAAGACCAGGGTGACCGTCACCTTCCAGTTCGCTTCCCTGATGAGGCGGCTCAGTTTCCTGATGACGCGGAAATCCGTGGAAATTCCCCGGATACCATACTCCTTTTGGAGGGTATTTACGAGCCGGGTCAGGTCGCTAACGTTGTCATCCAAACTGGGGGGATCCAATTCCACGTACCGCTTGAAGACGGCCGGGTCGATCTCCCAACCTTCAACCAGTTGATCGATGTCCCGGGGGGAGAGGAAATACCTTCCCTCCCCTTTCAGCTTCAGTACCGAGGCGTCGACCTGGGATTCGAGGGGAATCTCAACCTCCAGGTCGCTCATGCAAGAGGTGATGCAGGCAAGTCGATACCCCTTGTCGAACTCCCCCCTGGAGAGCTTCGGGTTTTGGGGAGAACTGGTTTTCCCATCCAGTATCCTGACCTTGCACTTACCACATGTCCCGCTTCCGCCGCAGGAGGCATTGATGTGAACCCCAGCCGCTATGGCGGCCTCCAGTATATTCTCCTCCCTCTCAACCTGGAGCGTCCTTCCGCTCGGACGAAAGGTGATGGTGCATTTAGACATAAAAGCCCTTTGGTTACCCTAATAATACCATACACAAATGCCCCCCACCCTCTCAATGTCAAACCACGTGCTCAGAACAGGATCAGAACAGGCCCTTGGTTACGCCGTTTTCGTCGATATCCACTAGCCAGAAGGCCGGTCGAGAGGGCAATCCCGGCATGGTCCTCATTTCCCCCAGCAAGGGGTAGAGGAACCCGGCTCCCACAGATGCCCGGATATCCCTGACGGGAACCCGGAAGTTCTTCGGGACTCCCTTCCAATCCGGATCATGGGAGAGGGAGAGGTGGGTCTTGGCCATGTTGAGGGAGAGATTTCCCCAACCCAGATCGGTGTAGAGCTGAATCTTCTGCTCAGCAAGGGGAGTGTAATCCGCTCCATCGGCTCGGTAAATTTCCCTGGCCACCGTCTCTATTTTCTCCTTAATGGACATATCGTCGGAATAGAGGAGCTTAAACTTATTGGGTTGATCGCAAGCCTTGATCACCGCCTCCGCTGCCTCGATGCAGCCGTCGCCACCCTTAGACCACGCCTCGATGGGAACGGCGTCCATGGCGCCGCAGTCCTTGGCGTACTTCATGAGGAATTTTATCTCCTTATCCGTGTCCGCCGTGAACGTGTTGATGGTTACCACCACCGGGACCCCGAACTTGAGCATGTTCTCGATGTGGACCTTCAGGTTCTCGCCTCCCTTCTCCAAGGCTGGCATATTCTCCTTTTCCGCAACTTCCTTGTTGTACGGTTGGCCGGCCCTAAACTCATAGGCCCCACCGTGCATCTTGAGGGCCCTGATGGAACAGGTAATAACCACGCAGTCCAGTTTGATGCCACTCTGGCGGCAGACCACGTTGAAGAGCTTCTCCGCACCGCAATCAGCGCCGAAACCGCTCTCCGTAACCACATAATCAGCCAATTTGAGGGCAACCATGTTCGCGAGGACCGAATTGTTCCCGTGGGCGACGTTGGCAAAGGGAAAGCCGTGATCGAATACCGGGTGATTTTCCGTCGACTGCACCAGGTTGGGCTTAATGGAATCCTTCATGAGAACGGTCATGACACCCGCAACCTTCAGATCCTCGGCCGTAACCGGCTTCCCGTCCTTGGTGAAACCGCAGACCATCCTCCCCAGCCTCTGCCGCAGATCCTTGACCCCCGTCGTCAACGCATGAACCGCGGCCGTCTCCGAGGCCACGGTAATATCGAATCCTCCCTCCCGAGGAACCCCATCCAATCTCCCGCCTAACCCCAGCACGATATTGCGAAGGGCCCTCTCGTTCAAATCCATGGCTCTCCGCAGGTTGATATTGTGGATGTTGATGTTGAGCTGATTCCCGTGGAGGATGTGGGCATCCATCGCCGCATTGAAGATGTTATGGGCCGTTTCCACGGCGTGAATGTCCCCCGTGAAGTGCAGGTTGATGTTCTCCATGGGGAGCACCTGGGAATAGCCTCCCCCGCACGCTCCTCCCTTGATCCCAAAGGTGGGTCCCTTCGAGGGCTCGCGGAGGCAGTTGACGGAGAGCTTTCCCTTCTTCTGGAGTACCTTGAACATCGCCTGCCCAAGGCCGAGGTTCGTCACGGTCTTCCCCTCACCCAGCGGCGTTGGGGTGATGGCCGTGACGGTGATGAACTTGCCGTTTGGCTTGTCCTTGAGCCGGTCGAGAATGTCCAGGTTAACCTTGGCCATGAATTTGCCGTAGGGCTCCAGTTCGTCGTCTGTGATTCCACAGATCTTGGCGATCTCCGGGATGGGTTTTAATTCCGTCTCTTGAGCAATCTCGAGATCCGAGGGAACGGGATATCTTTTCTGAACACCCATAAGCCTTACCTCCTTTTAAAAGTTGTGTTCACGCACTGCGCTAAAAGGAATTTATTCCTCATTTCACTATGTTACAACCGCCCATTTCTCGTCCAAACTATTTCAGATGGGAAACAAGAAAAGTCCGGGTGGTTCGTACTGATTTTTTTAGGGGAAAACGAAGCTATCAATCACAGGATGATATGTGAGAAATAGCACAAGAATCCTAAAACATCCCTCCCCTTTTTGTCAAGATAAAAAATGATTTTTCCCCATCCGCCTTCAAGCCTCCGAACAGATAGTCCTCGGGGTCCATGAAAAATGCGTCCAACTTTCATGTATCCATGGGTATCGTTTGCATGTTATTGAGCAAGAAAACCCATGGAGACGAAGAAAATGTTTACCAATTCGATTTTTTGGAGTATGATAGAGTCCATTCCACGAGGAGAGAGATGTCCCGAAATACGGTATTGAACAGAGAGGTTGAGCTCTTGAGCGAGTTCCTCATCGATGAGGGCAGGAAACTCGTGTTTGCCATCCTGAGGCTCAATGAGGCCAAGGACCCCTTGAAGGAAAAGGGAGTTTGGAATCTGGACAAAGGATATAACGACTGGCTTAAGATCCACGGCCGAGACTACCAAGCGCTGATGGAGAGATACGGTGAGGGTAATACTTTCCGGGTTTTCGCGGAGGTTGAAAACATCTTGATCTTTTTCGTCGGTTTCTGCTTGAATAAATACGTGGACGACAAGAAGAAAAGAAAACCCCTTTTGAAACGGTTGACAAGTCAAATTCAGAAGGAGATGGAAAAGATCGGGGTGGACTTCGATGGCAACGGCCCCAAGAAATATAAGGAAGACGAGAACTACGTTGAGGCCTTCGGGGTCGAGCTCGGCCATCTTCTGGAAAAACCGAGCCCGGTATTGATGGCCAACCTCTCGGTCCTCATCGCTGACTATTTGAGGAAGTGGTTCGTGCCTACCGTGGGATTCATCCTCCAGAGCTCACAAAGACCTTAGGCTAACTCTGAGACAAATTAAACGTATCTCAACATGAGGGGTTTCAAAAGGAGGGATAGGTAGTGGAAAAGGGTAATATGAAGTCAGCTTTTCAAAAACTCAGGGCGGAAAGTGTCGATGACGTCATCGAAGGGCTCAACCAAATCGAGTGGAAGATAAAGGGCTTACGGGGAAAAGATCTCAATGAGGTCATTCTGGCCTTATGCAGCCTCTTTTATATCGACACCTTTGACCGGCCTGACCTGGAGCCTGCCGTAGACCGCGCCTTCAAGATACTGGTGGGACTGGGAGAAAAGGCGATTCCGTTGATTCTTTATGAAATGAAGGAAACGGATTTGAACGTTCAACTCGTTCTTGCAAGGGCTTTGGGGCAGATCGGCAAACCCGCCATCAAGCCGTTGCTCAAGTTCTATTCGGGGTCCTTCGATCCTTTCGTGAGATGTTTCACCCTCTACGCTTTGGGGAAGATTAGGGAACCTGAGATGGCCAGGGTTATCCCCAAGGTGATGGATGCTATGGATGATTCCAATGGCGAGGTAAGGGATACGGCCACCAGGGTATTGGGAAAGCTCATGGAACACCTGGACCCTCAGACTATCCCACTAAAAGTGAAAAAGAGGATGTTTACCTCCCTCACCAAAAACCTATCCGACCGTCATTCCGGTGTCCGAGCAAAGGCGGTTCGAGGCATTGGAAAGATGGCGAAGTTCGGTTTTATCGGCACCCAAGAGAAGGCTACGGCTAAGAAAGCCATGGCCAGGATCTTGGGACTTGATGATGCCTTCGATTGGGACCGGGCTTATGTCGTCCGTGCGGAGGCCGAGGAGACAATGAAGTACCTGGAATGATATCCCCTGAGGGAAAACGAGATTGGGGCCCATGTGCCACATTACCAACCCTGAGGGGTTTCACAACTCATCGCCGGGGGAAATTGTTGCAACGAGGAGCAAAAATGGGTGGACTGTCATTCGAGTACATTCAGGCTCGAGATCTGCCGGATGCTTGGTTTCAATGCATCTATAACATCTTCGAAAAAGGATACGAGTATACGATAGACCGGGGGAGCTTTAAGGGACAGAAGCGGCTTGAGTACGATTTTATCGTGATACAGATCAAATTTCCCTCCACGCGGCCCCTCATCCCGGATATTCCCCCCGGAGTCGGAGTGCCCCCTCCCACCGATATGGAGTATGTCGAGGGCTACTTGGAAAAGCTCATCACCTCAAATAAAGCAGAACTGGAGAGCTACACTTACGGGGAAGACCTGGAGAAACAGATCTCCGAGGTCATGCGGATGTACAAGGAGGACGGGTTCAACACGAATCAGGCCTATATGGCCGTCGGAAATGCGGCCTCCATTTTCTTGGACGACCCTCAGTGTCTCCGCGGAATCGATACCCGAATTCGGTACGGAAAGCTTCACTTCATTCCTTACTTCAGGTCCTGGGACCTTTGGGCTGGATTTCCCTCCAACCTGGCGGCCATTCAATTGGTCAAGGAATATATGGCAAGGGAGATCGGGGTGGAGGACGGCGAGATCATCGTGGCGAGTAAAGGCCTCCACCTTTACGATTACTGTTGGGATCTCGCCAAGGCCAGGGTGCGGAAATCCCCGCCGCAGGAGTAATCGTGCCCAGTTGAAGATCCCCCAAAGGTTGATTATTTATCGTCCAACCCGTACTTTTCCCTCAGAGCCTCGTCGTACGGCGCCTGTCTTGCCGGACAGTCCTCCCTCCGGCACAACTGACAGCTGAAAAACGTCACCTCCGTTGGAAAGAATATGCCGGATATGGACTTTCTCGGGATCATCAGCATGTTTTCGGTCAATGTGACCCCGATCAGCTCCTTCACACTGCCGAACAAGGAGAAGAGGGGTTTCTGCTCCGTAATTGGCCCATCTTCCAGGGATCCGGGGTTCATCCTGGATAGCTGTCCTAACCCGTAGTGTTTTTTCAAATGCTCC
>DAOVIU010000261.1 GCA_030673585.1 Pseudomonadota bacterium
CGTTCCTCAAAATTAGATTAACGATTCTATTCATATTCCCCAGCGGACGCTAGAATGCTCTCCACGATCTTGTCATAACCGGTGCACCGACAGAAATTACCAGCTATGGCTCGGCGTACCTCCTCTTCCGACGGCCTTCGGTTTCTATCGAGAAGAGCCTTTGCCATCATGATCATTCCTGGAGTGCAGAAGCCGCATTGAATGGCACCATGTTCTACGAAATTTCTCTGAAGCACGTGAAGCCTTCCATCTTGCGCCAGGCCTTCTATGGTCAAAATCTCTGATCCTTCGGCCTCAACTGCTAGGATAAGACAAGAATTTACTGGTATGCCATCCATCAATACGGTGCACGAGCCACATTCTCCTCTCTCGCACCCGGATTTAGTTCCCGTTAATCCGAATTCCTCCCGGATGACCTTGACCAAAGTAGTCCTTGGCTCGACTTCAAGTTCATATGGTTCTCCATTTACCGTGAGTTCGATCCTTTTCCTCATTTTTTCATCCCTTCTCCCGTTATAGTAACCCAATGGTGAAAAGATACTCGTTGATTACAATTGTAGGTCACATCCGAGAAGTTAGCACTTGCGCAAGCGAAACATTAGGGGGAATTCAATTCTTTCGCTGCCCCCTTAGAGTCCGGAAACAATATCCGTAATCGCCCGTATTGTCAGAACCCGAAGCATCTCTTTTCGATACTCCTTTGATGCCCTGACATCGCTAATCGGGTCTGAAGCCCGACTAACGATTGATGCCGTTTCTTCTATCAACTGTTTTTCAGGAGACCGTCCTTTAAGAATTGACTCTGCCTCATCAACCCTCAGCGGTTTTGGCGCGGCCGACGAAATTGCTATCCTTATGTCGCTGATATTTTTACTTGATGGTTCTAAGATAACGTATACGGCTACACCGATGATAGCGATCTCCATGGCGTTCCGTCTCCCCAGTTTCACGTAAAGCCCGGCACCCTTACCCTTGATTTTCGGAAGCGTTATCGTGGTGAGGATCTCATCCGCTTCGAGAATTGTCTCACCCGGCCCGGTAAAGAAATCCACTATTGGTTTTTTCCGTTCACCCCCTGCTCCTTGGATGATCGTCTCGGCACCGAGTACCATGAGGGGAGCAGCCGTATCCGCGGCGGGAGAGGCATTGCAGATATTTCCCCCAATGGTCCCCCTGCTTCGGACCTGAAGTGATCCCATTTGTTGAAAGGCATCATAAAGGATTGGATATTCCCCCCTGATACGTTCTGACCTTGCACAATCTTCCAATGTGCAGAAAGCTCCGATACTCACCCCTCCATCATGCTTTGTGATATCACGGAATTCTCCTATATTCTTTAATGAGACGATGAGTTTCGGCGAGATTTCGCCGTCTCTCATAAGGTTCAGGAGATCGGTCCCGCCTGCCAGAACCTTAGCTTCTCCCCTGTGCATGCTGAGTATGGAAACGGCCTCTGCAACTGAGGTTGGACATACGTGATCAAATGCTTTCACGGAGAATCCTCCTCTCTAGGGCCTTGCTGGATAAGCTTATATCGTATCGTTTCTCGCTTACTCGAATAGCTCTGGCCTTTTCATGATTGATTCATCTTCTGATGACAAACGCCGAAATATTCGAGCACAGAGGTCGAAAAACGTCTACTCAAGTAACACACACCGCAAAATGTGTCAACAAACGAGTCGAGTTAAATGCCTTATGAGAGCAGACCTGGAAGTTTTTGATAAACGCGAGAAGGATGTCGATCAAAAAATGGTAGGGTATTACCCATTGACACGGGCCAATGCCTCCTCCCCTTTTTTGGATTGCCGAGGAGATTGATCCCCAGATGTTCTGTCGCGCAAGACTAGGTTGAGGGGGCCAGGGCATCTGGCGCGAGGCTTGGGAGTACCTGCCCCTATCCCTCATTCCTCCGCTACAAAATTGGTTAAAGTCCCGATTCCCTCGATCACCACGTCGACCCGATCCCCAACCTTCATAGGACCGATCCCCGAAGGGGTGCCCGTGGCGATGATGTCTCCAGGCATCAGGGTCATGATTTGGGAGATGAAATTGACAAGCCGGTAGCAGTTGAAGATGAGATTCTCCGTGTTGGACGACTGTTTGAGTTCTCCATTCAGGTATGTCTCCAATCTCAGGTGGTGAGGATCCAAGTCCGTAGTGATCCACGGTCCCAGTGGCGCAAAGGTATCAAACCCCTTGCCCCGCGTCCACTGCGTATCCTTCCTTTGGAGATCCCTGGCGGTCACGTCGTTGAAGCAAACATACCCGAGGATGTGATCCCGTGCCGACTCGAAGGGGACCTTTCGGGAGATCTTAGCGATGACCACTCCCAATTCGCCTTCATAATCGACCTGGGAAGACATCCGGGTATAGATTATCTTCTCCCCCGGACCGATTACCGCGGTCGGTGGTTTTAAGAAGAGCAGGGGCTCATCAGGGATCTTTTCGTTCGCCTCCTCGGCATGATCGCGATAGTTGAGCCCAACGGCAACGATTTTTCCAGGTGCACAGGGGGCCAGAAGGTCCACCTCCTCCAAGCCTGCGATTCCGGCTCCGATGTTAAATTCCCCAAATACATCGCCCTGTATCTCTCGAATCTCTTCTCCCTCTAGAAGGCCATAGCCTATTTCCCCCTTGAACCGATAGCGTACAATCTTCATCTTCGGCCTCCTCAACTATTCGCCGAGAAATTACCTCCCCTTACGTAATGAGTGGCGCAACCCTATCTTGCCTTCTTCATATCGTGGATTTTCTTCTTGATCCTCCCCAGGCACTGGGTGACCGGTATCTCCTTGGGGCAGGCCTCGGTGCACTTCCACAAGGTCTTACATCCCCAAATGCCGTTCTCGTTGTCCAGGATTTGTACCCGCTCCTCTTCCCCCATGTCGCGACTGTCGAAGAGGTACCGAAAAGCCCTGAGCAACGCCGCGGGACCGAGATATTTCTCGTTTCGGCTGCTTATGGGGCAGGCAGCACTACAACAGGCACAGAGAATACATCGGATAGCCGGGTCGAAGACCTCCCTCGCCTCCTTCTCCTGAAGTCGCTCCTTTTCCGGTCGTAATGACTCATTGAGGAGATAGGGTTTGATGACCCAATACTTCTCGAAGAAGGCCTCCAAGTCCACAACCAGATCCCTCACCACCCTGAAAACGGGGAGGGGCTCGATGAGGAATTCAGTCCCCTCATAGTCCTTGATCAACCTCTGACAGGCCAAGGCGCATACTGAGTTTATCCTCATCCCATCGGAGCCGCAGACCCCGTGGGCGCAGGACATGCGATAGGCCAATGTTGGATCTTGTTCCCATCGAATGCGGTTAAGGCAATCCAGAATTCTATCCGTGGGCTTCGTCTCCAGGGTGAAATCCTGATAGTAGGGCTTTTCATCCTTATCCGGGTCAAAACGAAAGATCTTGAATTGGCATTCCATCTCAATACCTTCTCATCTCGGGCTGATAGAGCGATATGGTTACCGGTTTAAAGGTGATTTTCGGTCCTGCGGGCGTTGAAGTGGCCAAGGTATGTTTTAGCCAGTGGGCATCGTTCCTCCCGGGAAAATCCTCACGATAATGGGTCCCTCGGCTCTCCCTTCGGGCAAGGGCGCTGTTCAGGATAACCTCGGCC
>DAOVIU010000078.1 GCA_030673585.1 Pseudomonadota bacterium
CGAGGCATTTTGCCACGGATAGGGAATCTCTCTTCTGCGGTTCCTCATCCTTGATCAGGATTCCCTCATCTGCACCCATGGCCAAACAGTACCTGACCGCTTCTTCAGCCCCTTGTGGTCCCAGCGTGATGACGGTGACTTTGCCTTCCCCGAACTTTTCTCGAAGCCCGAGGGCCTCTTCCACGGCGAATTCATCATAGGGATTGGCAACGTACTTCATCCCTTCTTCCGCGATACCCGTGCCCTCGCTATCAATTTTTATTACTGATTCTGTATCCGGTACTTGTTTTACACATACGATGGAATTCACTCTTTGCCTCCTCCTTTACAGAAATATTCTACCAATGCACCGCGAAAACCCCTATATCTCCCGAGCTATCTTTGAACCCTCGTAGATCGCCTCCATGGCATTTCGGGCTTCCACGCAGTCCCCCACGGCAAACGCCTTGACCCCCCTTTTGCCCTCAACGGCCCTCCAAAGGGAGTCCTCGGCCCTAGCCCCCGTGGCAAGAACGACCGTGTCCACCCCCATAAGCTTCCGATCCCATCCCTTCTGCACATAAACAATCCCATCCTCATCAACGCGCTTCACCCGCGCCTCGAGCAGAACCTCCACCCCCTTTTCCGAGAACTTCTCCTCAAAATAGATCCGATTGGCGTTGCCCGTATCAGCAGCCATCGTATCAAGCATCTCAAGAATCACTACCTCCTTGCCCTGCTCAACGAGGTAATCAGCCGTTTCCAACCCAACAAGCCCAGCCCCCACCACAACTATCCGTTTCCCGACGGAAACCCTTCCCGCCAGTACGTCCACCGCGTAAACCACACCCTCACGATCAATCCCATCAATCTCCGGAACCAGCGGAATCGAACCTGTGGCAACCACGTACACATCCGCATCGAGGCCCTCCACCAACTCGGGCGTCACCTCCTTCCCCAACTCTAAACCAACCCCCAGTTTCTTCACCTGCCGGATTTGGTACTCAGCGACCTTTCCAAGCTCATCCCGATGGGGAGGTACTCTGCCAACCCTGATCTGCCCACCAAGCTCCGTCTCCCTTTCATAAAGGGTCACCTGGTGATTTCGAAGCGCCGCCACCCTGGCCACCTCTAACCCAGCCGGACCCCCTCCAATCACCACCACCCGCCTGGGCTTATCCGCCTTGTGAATCTCAAACTCCCGCTCCCTCCCAATAACCGGATTCTGAAGACACGTAACGGGCTCCATATGATGGATCTTATCAATGCACCCCTGGTTGCACCCAATACACTCCCGGATGTCATCAAACCTTTCCTCCTGAGCCTTTCTCGGCCACTCGGGATCGGCCAACAGCGCCCTCCCCAAATCCACCAAATCCGCCTTCCCCTCCTCAATCACCCGAGCAGCTCTCAGGGGCTCAATGATCCTACCAACAGCCGCCACCGGCACCCCCACCGCCTCCTTCACCATGGCGGCATAGTGAATGTTGGTGAAGTCGGGGATCGACATCGGTGGAATCATCATGTATGGTCGCGACTCGTGAACCCCCACCGAGGCAATAATGGCGTCGGCACCCCCCTCAGCCACAAGCTGAGCCGTCACCATCGCATCCTCCGGCGTAGTCGCTCCCTCCACGTGATCATTGATGTTGATCTTCACGATCACGGGAAAGTCCGCACCTGCCTTCTTCTTGATGTCCCGAAGAATCTCCAACAGGAAGGTAGCCCTCCCCCTCGCATCCCCGCCATATCGATCCGTCCGCTTGTTGGCATAGGGGGAGAGGAATTGGGTGATGAGATACCCATGGGCCCCATGAATCTCAACAGCATCAAACCCCGCCTCCCTGGCCCTCCGAGCAGCATCACCAAACTTGGAAACCATCAGCTCAATCTCCTCCAGGGTCATCTCCCGGGGCCTTTCAATCTTCTTGGTGATCGCCCGAAATCGAGAAACCAAACTGGAAGGCCCTACAGGCTGGAGCCCCGTTATCTCCGAAGAACATTCCCTTCCCCCGTGGAAGATCTGCTGGGCAATGTTCCCCCCCTCAGTATGAACAGCAGCAGTCAACTCCCGCAGCCCTGGAATGAGCTTGTCATCGTAAGCCCCGGCACAATACCGAATCCGCTTCCCCTCCAGCGAGACGTACGAAGACTCCGTCACATTCAGACCACACCCCCCCCTGGCGATATTGGCGTGGTAGGCCTTAAACCGGTCGGTTACAAACCCGTCCTCCGTGCAAAAATTTGAGACCATCGCCGCCATCATGATTCTGTTCTTCAATTCCAACTTCCCGATCTTGATCGGCTCAAAGAGCTTTCCCGCATTCCCCATTGTTTTTCCCCCTTCAAATTTCAATATATTACCAAACCCTCATGAAACAATGCCTCTTTCCTCAAGATTCGACAAACCTGATTCAAGCACGCCCTTTTGATGAAAGTGCTATCACCAGGCCTTTACTGGGCTCACCCCTCCGAGGACTAGATTCCAAACGTCGCAGAATGATCTCCTTCATTGAAACACGGAAACACGGCCTAGGGAATCCTATCCCTGCCTATGAACGAACACTCGTGTAAGGGCAGAATGATGTCTGCAATTTGCTTCACCTTGAGGCCACTGTCATAGGCCTGGCGAATATCAAGGTGAAGACCTGTTGTTACCACCGGAAATCCCTTTTCCTTAATGTATCGCGGGGGATCAAAATTTGCCAATGTGCTACAGAATCCAGTGATTACGGCACGACCCTTTGGAGTTTCAACCGCTACGGACTGCGCCCCAGGGGAATGGCCGGGAGTGAGAAAAACCCTGACTCCGTCAATGATTTCCTTGTCTCCCTCGATGACCCTGAGCTTCAAATCATCAAATATTTTATTACTGTAGTCTCCCGTCATCGCAGATGCCGGATGAGGATTTCGAGCAAAATCCAACTCCGCTTTCTGAACGATAAACTCGGCATTGGGAAACTTGGGGGCCAATGCTATATGATCCCAGTGCAAGTGAGTGAGGATAACAATCTCAATATCATTGGGCTTAAGACCCAGTTTTGAAAGCCCATCCTCGAGAGATTGGATGTTCTCTTGAGGGTATCCGTGCCCGGGGTACATTTCAGCCGTAGCACCAGCATCTACCAAGATCTTTGGCTGCGAACCCTCTATGTACCACACATAGAGACAGGACCCAGCAAGCTGCACACTATTCAGGCGGTAGGTCCAATAAGCTTGACCTCGAGGGCCCATACATAAAGGTATGGGCCGAATATGATATTTACACATTCCTGAACCTCCTATGTGAACTCATTCTCTGCTTCTTGATTCACCAATATCTTTCAGATTATACCTGAAAAGCGCGCCACCTGCGTATCTCAGCTTGTTGCCAAGCCATTTAGATCATGCCTCTTCCTATTAAAGTCAGGTTCCGAATAATAATTACCCCCATCATGCCATGTCACAACATGAATCCAACCGGTAGATTCCTATTATGCCGAATCCCGGGCTAGCAATACGCTGTCGACCTTTTTACCAATAACCACCGGCCATGTCAATATGCCTTGTCATTTGGTTGACAGACGGCGACTTGATTCCCCCGGAAGCAAACACAACACCGCAATGGGGAAAGGTTGATCCCTCCAAACGGACAAGATAAATGTTATAATATACGCTAACGCTGCTACAAGCGATCGTATTACGGCCTTTTCAAAATAACGAGCGTATACTGTATTCTCTATCATTTATTCTCGCTTTGCGGCTTATATATCCTTATCTTGGGAGGTTAGCACCATATCAACGAGAGATGAGATTTTGAATAGGGTCCACGCGCGGGCGCTGGAAAGTGACAGGGATTACCACGGTTGTTCGCAGTCTGTGCTGGATAGCATTCAAAAGGAGTTTCTTATCGGGAACAAGGAAGTGTTGAAGTCGGCAACCGTATTAGCAGGCGGTCTTCTTCGGCAGGGTGAGACGTGTGGAGCTATAATTGGTGCTATGATGGCACTTGGGCTGGTGATAGGCCGGGATAGAATTGAGGACAGTAAAACCTATCGGGATGCAAAGGCCCCGTGCCTGGAAGTATACGATAGAATCAAAGAGGAACTGAAAAGGGAATTCGGGTTTGAGGGGGAGTTAGAGAGCACCCTTTGTCGAGATATTCAGGAGAAGGTATACGGGAGACCATTTAAGATGTGGGACTCCGATGATTACCAGGCTTTTCTCGATGCCGGGGGTCATAGCGAAACGGGATGTCCCAAAATCTGTGGCGTAGCTGCTCGAGTTGCAGCGGAAAGAATCATGGAGCTTATTTGGATGCCATCGGAAATGGTACTATAGATGTGGGGCCCAACCCGCCAACTCTATCGTAAGAGCTACAATCAGCCGTCTTTTCCCGGATTGTACGTGAAAATTCCGCCCCACACTTGGAGTGAAAACCTTACGCACTCGGCTACACCATTTCCACCGAAACCGTTAAAGTACCTCCACACATCCATCTCACCATAGGTCAACTTCAAACAGTTTGAGAATTTATATCCCGTATTGTTTGTATAATCGACCCATTTGGCGCAATATCCCGGATTAGGGTGAGTGGCGGCATAAAAAGCTGAGGAGGAGTTCGGTCAGGGTTCTCAAGAAATCCCCAGGTTTTGACAGAATCCTTGGATTTGATTATTATGAAGAACTTGGATGAGGGAAACAAGAGACCAGGAGCTCACGAATCCACTGAGTCTGCGCAGAAGGCATTGAGAGGTTGCGGAAATTCCCTTCATAGATGAGACTGTCAGGGGCTAACGGAAAATGGAACCAATGATCGGAATGGTCATTTCGAGCTCAAACCTGGCTGAGCTGACAAGGCAGGTTGCCCGCAAAGTAGGGGTTCAGGTTGAAGTACATATCGGCGTCCTCGAAAGGGCAATCTCAATTGGCAAGGACCTTGAGGCGCGCGGATCCGAAGTCATTCTCAGCCGCGGTGGAACCGCGGCCATTTTAAAGGATAATCTCTCTATTCCCGTTCTCTCCATTCCGCTGTCGGCTTTCGATCTCCTGGAGAATGTTCTCGAGGCCGCCAGGCACGGGAAGAAAATCGGCATCAGTATCTATCGTGATCCAATCACGGGCGTCGAGATCTTCGAACGCCTTTTTCACGTTGAGATCAAGCAGATCGTCTATACTACTTCAGAGAACCTGCGGGCTGGAATCCAAGGTGCGAAGAACAAGGGGATGGAAGTCATCATTGGCGGAAACCTCTCTTATGAAATCGCACGCCAGATTGGGCTTCCCTGTATTCTCATCACGAGCTCCGAGGAAACCGTTGCCAATATGATACAAGAAGCCAGGTTAGTCGCCTCTATCCGGAGGGAGGAAAAGGAAAAGATGGGAAGGATGGAGGCAATTCTCAATTCAGTCTCGGAGGGAATGGTCGCCATCGATAAAAGCGGAACGGTGACCATCTTTAACAAAGTGGCCGAGGATATCCTGGGGATCCGGGGAGCTCTCGGCTCACAGATAGACGCAGTGGTTCCCCAGTTGGGTCTTTGCGAGGTGCTCAGGACTGGACTGGAAAGGCTGCAACACCTCCAGCAGGTGGGTAATGCTCAGATAGTCGTTAATCTCGTGCCCGTTTACCTGGGAGAAGAGGTGATCGGTGCCATAGCTTCATTCTCCGATGTTTCAAAGCTCATGCGGGCGGAGCAAAAGATCCGGAAGACCTTTGTCAGGGGATTTGTGGCGAAACATACGATAGCCGAGATCGCCTCCGAAAGCCAAGCCATGAACCGGGTAATAGAGCAGGTGAAACGTTTTGCCCGATCCGACTCCACGTTGCTCATTACCGGCGAGAGCGGGACCGGGAAAGAATTGGTGGCGCACAGTATTCATAACCTGAGTCCTCGCAGGAAGGAGCCCTTTGTGACCATCAACTGTTCAGCCCTTCCCGAGAGCCTTTTGGAGAGCGAACTGTTCGGCCACGAGGAGGGCGCCTTCACCGGAGCCCGGAAAGGCGGGAAAATGGGCCTCTTCGAGCTGGCCCATAGGGGCACCATCTTTCTCGACGAGATCGGATCCATCTCAGAGGCCATCCAGTCCCGCCTCCTTCGTGTTCTTGAGCAGAAGGAGGTAATGAGAATTGGGGGGGATCGCCTTATTCCGGTGGACGTGAGAATCATCGCCGCGACGAATAAAGACCTTCTTACGGAGGTGGCGGAGGGGCGGATGCGAATGGACCTCTATTTCAGGCTTAACATTCTGAAAATCCATATTCCCCCCCTC
>DAOVIU010000149.1 GCA_030673585.1 Pseudomonadota bacterium
AATAAGGGGAGGACAACGCTCGCTCACCTGGTGAAATTAGCCTGCGAAAATCCCGCGAGAATTTTTGGCATCTATCCAAAGAAAGGGGTCCTGAAGGAGGGTTCGGATGCAGACCTCGTGATATTTGATCCTACTATCTCCTATACGGTGAGGGCGGAGAACCAACATGTGAAGTGTGACTATACGATGTACGAGGGGAGGGAATGTTTGGGAATTCCCGTGTTGGTGATGCAGCGGGGGAAGGTCTTGGTGGAAGATGGGAAATTAAAGGCCCAGGCGGGTCAGGGGAGATATCTTCATGGAAAGATGGATTAGGCAAGAAGAGAACGACTAATGAAGGGGGTATTGGAAGATGGAGAAAAGGGAGATCAAGGTAGGGATCATTCAGATGAGGACCATGCCGGGTTCAACGAAGAAGGAGAAGGTGGAGCATTCCCTTTCCTTGATTGAGAAGGCATCGAAGGAGGAGTGCAAGATTATTCTTCACGATGAGTTGTGTGACACCGACTATGAGAAGTTTTATGAGAAGGATCCTGCTTATTTTGAGTTGGCCGAGCCTATTCCGGGACCTACGACGGAAGCGGTGGGGGAGTTGACGAAGAAGTATGGGAACTATGTGATCATGCCTATTTTTGAGAAGAAGGCGCCCGGGATTTACTATAATGCGGCGCCTTTGGTCGGTCCGCAGGGCACGGTAGTGGGGAACTATCGTAAAACCCATGTGGCGGGGGTACGGGTTTTGGAGAAGTTGTATTTCAGGGCAGGGCAGTATTTCCAGGTCTGGGAGACGGAGTTCTTCCCTCATGCGAAGTTTGGGACAATCATCTGCCATGACAGGCGATATCCTGAGACGTCGCGTATTTTGGCGCAGATGGGGGCTGAAATTATGTTTTGTCCTACGGCGGCCCCTGGCTATGCGGGGGGCGTTCATTGGGATATTGTGAATCGGGCGAGGTCGGTCGATACGGGGATGTTTACGGTGTATTCAAACCGGGCCGGCAAGGAGTGGGAGAAGGTGTATTTTGGGGAGAGCATGATTGTGAATCCTTTTGGAGAGGTGATAGCAAAAGCCGGTGACGAACAGGACATCATCCTCTCGGCTGTTTTGGATCTGGATCAGGTGGACAAGGCGAGGATCGATGTACCGACGCTGAGGGATTTAAGGAATGATCTCTATATCCGCTATTACAGCCGCCCAAAATACGACGAGTTGCTTTAGATGAAAGAACCCTGCTACCGGGTATAGGGCCCCCTCGTGTTTATCGAGTGAGAGGGGCCGGAATGGAATATTGGCCCTCGGCGCGTCACCGAGAAATCCATTTGACCGGGCTTCTTAATTTTAGTACAATTGCGGACGCCTTGAAAATTTGTGGAAAATGCATTATGCGATAGTTATGTACGCCAATACCGCTCATCAAAGTGCCATTCACGGAATGCAATTTGTTCAGAGATATCTGTACGAACATGGAAATTCATGGGGGTCCATGACAAGCTTGCTCCATTTGAAGGACGACAAAAGGTCGTTGGTAAGCCCGCATTTGATGAGCTTGAAAAGAGATATTCGACCAGGGGAACGTAGGAGGGGAATGAATGCAATTTGATCTGTGTCTATCGGGAGGTCGAGTCCTCTTGCCGGGAGTGGGATTGACGGAGATCGACGTCCTCGTATCCGGGGGCAAGATAGCGGGGTTCTGCCAAACGGGAAGTGGGGTTGACGCGAAGGAAGTTGTCCACATTCCAGGCCTGACGGTGCTGCCGGGGGCTATTGACCCGCACGTCCACCTTGGACAGGACATCTCGTTTCCCAAAACACCGGACGATGTCCGAAAGGAATCAGCGGCGGGCGCGGCGGGCGGTATTACGACGTTTTTGGCTTTTTTTCTGAGCCCTGAAGCCTACGAGAAAAACTTCGGAAGCGCGGTAAGATTGATGGAGGAGCATGGATTAACCGACTTCGGGATCCATTTCTGCACGAGTACGGCAGAGCACATGGCTTCCATTCCTACGTATGTAAAGGATTTGGGAGTTTCCTCCTTCAAGTTCTTTATGAACTTTCGGGGTGAGGAGGGCAAGCGGCTGGGTCTACCCGGGACGGACGATGGGTTTCTATACAGGCTTCTGAGGAGGACTGTGGAGACGGGTAGTATGATATGCCCCCATGGGGAGAACATTGAACTGATCTGGATCCTAAGGGAAGAAGCCCGAGCTCTTGACGCCAAGCCTCTTCGGGTTTGGTACGAATGCGCACCGCCATTTGTGGAGGCGGAGGCCCTGCAGCGGGCCGCCTATCTCGCAAAAGTGGTTGGCGCACCGCTCTATGCAGTTCACGTGTCATCTGCGGAATCGCTGAACGCTCTTAGAAGCCTGCAGGGGGGTAACTCGAGGATCTACATAGAGACCTGTCCCCACTATCTCACTCATGATATTGATTCGGACATTGGCGTGCTTGGGAAGGTGAACCCGCCTCTTCGGACAGCAAAAGACCGTGAGGCCCTCTGGGAAGCTATCAAGGACGGAGTAATTGATGCAGTGGGCTCGGATCATGTTCCACGTGTCAAGGCGGCTAAAGCGGGTGATATATGGAAGGCCTCACCTGGAGGGCCGGGGATGGAGACACTCCTGCCCATTCTGATTTCGGAAGGCCATATCAAGCGGCATATTCCATTACAAAGAATCACCGATATGGTTTCGGTTAATCCCGCCAAAATCTTCGGCCTTTATCCGCAGAAGGGTATGATCGCTGTTGGGTTTGACGCGGATTTTGCTGTTGTTGATCTCAAGGGCAAGCGTACCATCCGAGCAGAGGACCTTAGTTCCGGCGCCGGCTATTCCATCTATGAAGGATGGGAGGTATTTTGCGAGGTGGTCCACACGTTAGTCCGGGGGACCTTTGTCAAAAGGGACGGAATAATTCAGCCCTTTTGGGGAAACGGCAAGTATTACAAGAGGCATCGAAGCGGTATAAGAAAGGAGGGCGAGCATGAAGAGTAAGCGGCCATGGGACGGTATTATTAGTGATGAAGAGCAAAGGGCCTACCAGGCTGCAGGCTTTGGAAAACCTTCTGGAATCGGGGCTCGCCCGGTCCTGCTTATTATCGATATTCAATACCGGACGGTGGGGACTACCCCTAAACCATTCTGGGAGTCCATCAGGGAATTTCCCACGAGCTGTGGAGAAGTTGGATGGGCAGCGGTTAAGAAAATTGCTCCTCTTCTTACGGCCGTCCGGGGAAAAGGGTTTCCGGTAATGTATCCCTACGTTGCCCCAAAGCAGGCTTATGACGCGGGAAGACTTGCGGACAAGGTACCGAGCATTATGACGATACCCGAAAAGGGCTATGAATTTGTGAAGGAGATAGCTCCACAGGAGGGAGACATCTTAATTCCCAAGCGTCACCCTAGTGCGTTTTTCGCTACGCCGTTGCTGAGTTACCTGATCGATCGCAAGGTGGATACTATTTTTATTACCGGATGCACGACGAGTGGGTGTGTTAGGGGAACAGTGGTGGATTCATTTTCATACAACTTCAAGGTTGTGGTGCCGGAAGAGTGCGTCTACGACAGGAGCTCAACCTCGCACGCGGTCAACCTCTTCGATATGGCCTCAAAGTATGCAGATGTTATGCCCGTCGCCGAGGCCGTACGCTTACTGGAGAAGCTCCCTCCAGGGGGGGCGTGATGATTCCGGGGGGGAATAGATCTCAGGGAGGAAAAGGCCCCCAAAAAATCATGGCCATCTAGTGGTCAAAGAAAGGAGGTGACCAAAATTAACGAAATACGATACACACGCCTATGTATTGGTCAAAAAAAGGAGGGTAATACGATGAGGAAAATGAGCGAAATAAGATACATCTGGGTGCTGGCCCTGCTCGTGGTGCTTACCGTGTTTCTGGTAGCACCCGACGGTGCAAAAGCAGCGGAGAAGTTTAGGCTGAAGTGGGGCCACTATCTGGCTGCGGGGCCGTTCCTGGAGGTAGAACAAAACTTTGCGAAAAAGATACAGGAGCGGACCAACGGACGGGTGAGGATCGACATGATCTATGCCGGAGGCCTGGGCAAGGGCGGGGAACTCCTGACCCTGGCGGGCCGCGGCGCCATTGACATGGGCACCGATGCGCCGGGCTACTACGCCGACGAGTTGCTCTTCTGGAAGGCCTTTCAGATCCCCTTCGTGTTTAGTTCCCCCCACCAGGCCATGAACGTGCTCGCCAAATCCTATAAGGAGTTCCCTATCTACAGGCAGGAGATGGACAAGTTGAATGTCCACTGGCTCTTCCAGCAGCCGCTGGGCGTCTACTATTTGACCGGCCCGTCGCCCGACTGTGACACTGTGGCGAAGCTGAAAGGGAAGAAGATCCGCAGCTTCGGCGCCGATATCCCCAAGGCCCATCGCGCTGTCGGGGCTGTGCCCGTGACCGTGTTGCCCGTAGAGGTGTATGAGGCCCTTCAGCGGGGGACCATAGACTACTCATTCCTGAACCCCGGCAATATCCAGCAATACCGATTGTACGAGCCGGGCAAGTATAGCTGTGGGCCCATCATGGCTATCACGGGCCACAACATCGTGATAGGGAAGCCCACCTGGAAGAAGCTGCCCAAGGACATTCGGGAAATCTTTGACGATCAGGCGAAGAAGAGCCACCAAGAGTACCTGGACTGGCTGAGCACGTTCGAGGCGCAGGCCATGAAGAACATCGAGGCTCAGGGAGGGGTATTCAAGAAGTTCCCGCCTGAGGAGCTGGCTAAGTGGAAGGCCGCCACCCCCGATCTCCTGGCGGCATGGGTGAAGGAGATGGAGAAGAGGGGTCACGGCGACACGGCCCGCCGCGTGGCCAAACGGTGGCGAGAGCTCACAGCCGACTGATCACGAGAGGTTACGCTGAATGGAACCCCTTCGCCACCCGCC
>DAOVIU010000262.1 GCA_030673585.1 Pseudomonadota bacterium
CCTTTCCGCCCCTACGTTCTCTCAAGGGCTGATTCCCAGACTTCTTTTAAGATAAGAGCAAAAAGGGGGGAGAGAATATGAGCAAGAGGGCAGGCTGGATCATCTTGATATTTGTGGTGTTGGCCGTGGTTCAATTGACATACATTGCCTTCGCTTTGATGGAGATCCATTCGTCAAAGCCCGCATTTGCCCAGGATGATGAGTCCAATCGTCAAACACTCCACGGCCTCCGAGGGATCCACGTGGTGATAGAATTCCCGAAACCCGAAATCAAGGGAGATGGGCTGACAGAAGGCCAGTTACGGAATGACGCAGAGCTTAAACTTCAGGAGGCAGGGATTAAGGTCCTATCTGAAAGGGAAACCCAAATGACCCCTGGCAGGCCCACCATATACCTAAACATGAATATTCTTAAATACAGATATCTGCCAGTATACGTCTACAAGAACAGCGTGGAGCTTGTACAAGATGTTTATCTCGTTCGAACCTTTCGGGTCAGGACGGGGGCGGTTACGTGGTCAGTCAGCGCTAATGGTATCGCACCAAAATTGGAAGACGTCAGGACATCCATGGAAGACCTCGTGGACTATTTTATTAACGCCTACTTATCCGCCAATTCGAAGGAAAGGGAGGGCTGAGGGAGAAGATCAAGCTCAGGAGCTTAATCCGGCCCTTGCTTTCATCACCTTCTTGGAATACATTTCATTGCAACATAGCTGCTTTGTCGTAGGATCTCGTAAGTAAAAAGAGGAGATGTGATGGTAATCCTCGTTACGGGCGGAGCCGGGTTCATCGGATCGCATCTCTGCGAGCGTCTACTAGGGGAAGGTCATCGGGTAGTCTGCCTGGACAATTTCGACGATTTCTACGATCCACATATCAAGAGGAGAAACATCCGGGAAGCGACGAAAAAGGCAGGGTTTGAGCTGGTCGAAGGCGATATTCGCAACAGCGGTCTCATCGCCCGCGTATTCCAAGGACAGACCTTCGATGTGGTCGTTCATCTGGCCGCCAGGGCCGGCGTTCGTCCCTCCATCGATTCCCCGAAATTGTACGAGGAAATCAACGTTCAGGGCACCGTCAGTCTCCTGGATGCCTGCCGGGAATTCGACACCAGGAGCATCGTCTTCGCCTCCTCATCATCGGTTTATGGGGGAAACAGTAAGGTTCCCTTTTCCGAAGAAGACCGGGTTGAAACCCCCATTTCCCCGTATGGCGCGACGAAAAAGGCCGGAGAGCTATTCTGTTACACCTATCATCGTCTCTTCGGCATCAACATCGCTTGCCTTCGGTACTTCACCGTCTATGGACCTCGACAGAGACCCGAGATGGCCATCCATAAGTTCACCCGCCTCATCGACGGCAATGAGAAGGTTCCCTTGTACGGGGACGGCCAATCCATGAGGGATTATACCTATATCGATGATATCATCGATGGAACTGTGGGCGCGATCCGTGCAAATGAGGGATACGAGATCTATAACCTGGGGGAATCCCGCACCATCAGGTTGAGCGACCTTATTCGGATGCTGGAGAAAACCCTGGGGAAAGGGGCCATTATCGAGGGGTTGCCCGAGCAACGGGGCGATATGCCCGTTACCTATGCGAATATCGAAAAGGCCAAGAAGAAGTTGGGCTATGCTCCGCGGGTTTCCATGGAGGAGGGGATACGACGGTTCGTTGAGTGGTATAGGCAAAACCGTTTCGCCTGATTCCGGCTAAGGTGGTCCAATGCCGCTGCCGGCACCTATCCGTTTTTTTGAGGAATGGACGATCATAACGGGTGGGAAGGTTTGAGGAATCGGAGGGAAGGATGCCTATTTATGAATACCGATGCCTGGATTGCGGTAAGAAGTTCGAGGTCTTGCATTTGAGCACTGGGGGAGTTGACCCCCGTGAATGTAAATACTGCCATAGCGGTAAGGTGCAGAAACTCATCTCACGGGTCCGGGTGGTTCGTTCGGAGGAAAGCAGGCTGGAATCATTGATGGATCCCTCGATGATGGGGGGACTGGATGAGAAGGACCCCAAGAGCCTGGCTAAGTGGATGAAACGAATGGGCAGGGAAATGGGGGAAGAGGTGAGCGACGAGGACATCGAACAGGTGATCGAAGACGCAACCAGCGAGACGAATGCCGAGGAATTGGAGAAATAGAATGAACCTCAAAAAGTCCTCAGGGCCGGGATGCATGCCCGAACGAGATCCTCCCCAGATCACCTCGATCCGCCCTTATTATACATCATGTGGTTGGAACACATCTCCTGGGATATCTCTATTTCACTGGAGAATCCGGTTTGGAGGCTTCGAATTGGCGCTCTACTTCATCCAGTCGCATTGCGGCTGATTCCCACTCCCGGGTCAATTCATCAATTCTCTTCTTCAGCTCCTGCTGAGATCCGTGAATAGTTCGTATTCTGGTTGAGTCACGATAGGCCTCGGGCCGGACCAATTCGTCGTTCAACTCGTCCAGGAGCCCAGTGGATTTCTCAATCTCCTCTTCCAATTGCTCGAGCCGTTCCCTCAATGGAGAGGATTCCCGATAGAAACGGTTTCGCCATTCCGCCTCGGCCCGCCGTTGCTCCTGGGTTTTCCTCCGCTTGGTCCCCTCGCCACGGACTGCATCCCGTCCGTTCTGGTTCCGCGATGAATTCCCCTGATCGCGAGCCCAGATGCGCTGGTAATCATCGAAGTTACCCGGATAGAGTTCGATGGCCTTGTTTTGGATAACCAGGACCTTGTTGGCCACGCTATTGATTAATTGACGATCGTGGGTGATTATGCACAGGGTACCAGCATACTGCCGAAGGGCTTCCTCCAGTGACTCATTGGAGGGGATGTCCAGATGCGTGGTGGGTTCATCTAACAGGAGGAGGTTGGCTTGTGCTAGGAGCATTTTGCAGAGCAACAAACGACTTTTTTCGCCACCGCTTAGAACGGAGACCCTTTTCGTGGTATCCTCGTCCTGAAATCGAAAGGCCCCCGATACGGCCCTGAGTTTCCCAAGGGATTGGTCACCGGCCACTGACAATAGCTCCTCCAGAACCGTATTTTGGGGGGACAGTTTTTCCATCTGTCGCTGAGAAAATGCTGCGATGCGAACGCTGGGGCTCATCAGGCGTTGACCCTCCTCGAAATCCAAATCCCCAGCCAAAATGCGCATAAGGGTCGTCTTGCCAACACCATTGGGGCCCAGAAAGGCAATCCGATCCCCCCGTAAAATGGAGAGGCTGACATCACGATACGCCAGGTGTGATCCATAGGATTTGGAGATACCTTGAAGTTCGATTACCGTTTTGGTTGTCCTCGGGGGAGCCGGAAATTCGAAGTTGATTGATTTTAAGCGCTGGGGTGGGTCTATACGCTCCATCTTCTCCAGCATTTTGATACGGCTTTGGACCTGTTTGGCCCGGTCCTTTCGAACCCGGTTTTTCTCGATAAAGCGCTGTATCTGTGCGATCCTTTCCTGTTGTTTTCTGTAGGCAGCCCACTGGATTTCTTCCCTCTTGGCCTTTTCTCCACGGTAGAAGTCATAGCTTCCGGCATAGGAAATGAGCTTGCAGCCATGGATCTCAACGATTCGATCCACCACTCGGTTCAGAAAGACCCG
>DAOVIU010000003.1 GCA_030673585.1 Pseudomonadota bacterium
CGTACTACCGGTCAAAGGCCTGTCAAGACCCTTTGAGAAGGAATCTCCCAGGCCGGCTATATGACACCACATCTCCAGGTAGACTTGGCCTTCTACGTGTGCCGTACGGAGTCGAGCCTGATAGATTAGGCGTGCGTTCTCTGCGTCGATGTCCCCTGTCTCAAATAAGCGAATGACGGTAGGCTTAATCGATGTAATTCTCAAAGAGCCATTGCCATCACTTGTGATATCCTTATCAATTCGGACGCCAGCCCGCGTAATAATTCCGTCAATGCCGTCAATGGGAAAATGTCTGAGCTCGATCACCTGGTTAGACGGGTTAGAACAACTGACCAGGACAAGTATCAATCCAAGACATCCCCACAAAGCCAAACCTCTCGTACTCATACCTCTTGCCTCCTTTCTCCCCTCGGGCGATTATGGTCGAGGCTACCATGAAATGGTTGCTAAGTGCCGGCGTATTCCGACTAAAGCAGTGAAAAAATGCTAAACATTCCGTTTACTATTCTGACCTCATAATGCGATTTGTCAAATTCCATTGTCGAAATCCCCGCAAAAGTCGCTCTTCGCGACTCACAATATTTTTTCGACCATTCTAAAGCTCGCTTCACTGCAAATCTAAAACTCGCCCTCCGGTCCCGGACTCTGGGATTGCGGTTCTGCAGTGTTGCAGTGCTGCAGTTATGCGGTCAAAAGATGGTGCTGCAGTGTTGCAGTTCTGCAGTGTTGCGGTCAAATAGAAATCCCTCTATTGTTGCAGTACCGGATGAATTCGGGCGAAGAGCCTCTTTTTTGGGAATCCCTTTTTTTTCGCCAAGGACTTCCGCCGCTTGCATTAGCGATAATTCTTGACCGGGTTTTTGATTTCGGATTAGAGTGAGTCTTGGGAAAATTCTCAGATTCGGGGGGAATAGGGGAAATGGGAACCGTGATGGAGACTATTGTCAAGAGGTACAGCGTCAGGGGATACCAGGACAAGCCGGTGGAGAGGGAAAAGATTCTCCAAATCGTTGAGGCGGCGCGGTTGGCCCCTTCAACCAGCAATGTCCAGCCGTGGCGGTTCGTCGTCGTGGAAGATCCAAGGTTGAGGGACGCCCTCGCGGAGAAGGGGATGGGAATAGTAGTTCCCAATCGGTGGGCCAGAGAAGCCCCGGTCATCATCGTCATGTGCGCCCACCTGGATTGGATTGTCCATCGATTGGGCGCCAAGGCGGCGGACCTCCAATATTACCTCCTGGATATCGGGATTGCAGGGGAGCACATGGTATTGACGGCCACGGAGCTGGGGCTGGGTAGCTGCTGGATCGGCTGGTTTAGGGCAAAGGCCATCAAAAACATCCTGAACATCCCCAAGGGATGGAAAATCGCAGCTCTGCTGACCCTGGGCTACCCTAAGGAGGAAGAGGCTCCTAAACCCAGGACGAGGCTCGACCTTGATGAGATTCTCTTCTTCAATAGATTTGGGGGTTCATGAGACATCCCTGGAAAAGCCCGGGAGCCTATCCCTTCTCGGCTTGCAAGAGAATAATGGCGGTAATGACAGAAATCCCCCCGACGATTTGAAGGAAAAAGAGGCTTTCTCCCAGGAATAGATAGGAGACCACACCGGCAACAATGGGCTCCAGGATGCTGGTGATGCTTGCTCGAGTTGCCCTGATATATTTTATTCCTTGAAAGAAGAGGCCGAAGGGGATAGCAGTTCCCACGATGGTAACATAGAGGAAATAGGGCCACTTCGACAACGGAAAGCCTTGCTGGGAGGCCTCCCAAGGGGTGACGAAGAGGGCCCAAAAGAGGGCAATGAAGCCAAAGGCATAGACCACCATGGTCCAAGGGCTATAACGCTTTACGCCCCATTCCCCGTAAAGGGTGTAGAAGGCGTAAAAGAGGGCGGCGATAAGGCCACAGGTCAATCCCACCGCATTCAGCTTCAAGAGCTCGGGATTGTACCCTCCCACCATGAAAAAACACCCCCAAAAGGCCAAAGCCAGGGAGACAACCTTGACTCGGGTCAACGGCTCTCCCTGAAAGGAGACGGCGAAGATGGTGATGAAGACGGGGCCCGTGTATTGAAGAAGAACGGCGGTGGCGACATTCGTTTTGGTGAGCGTGGTGAAATACATGAAATTGACCATGCCCATCCCACCGACACCAAAGGTCGCCATGAAAAGGAGGTCCTTTTTCGAGAATTTGATGAGCTCCTTCTTGAAGATAGCCAATGCGGTGAAAAGAATGAGAAAGGCGAGGGCAGACCTGATTTGAACCAGCATGGAGGGCGAAACGCCGTGGCTAAAGAGGTACTTCGCCACCACGCCGTTTATTCCCCACATGGTTGTGGCCAGGATGACGAGGAGATAGCCCTTCCATTGGTTTGATGGGTAATTCCCGGCTGCCATGAGCCATTATCTCTTTGGAACGCTTCTATTCAAGTAAATCCCATATCCCGGTTCCGCTGTGATTTGGCCGTTATTCATTACCACCTGGCCCCGTACAATCGTCATAACCGGCCAACCCTTTAGCTTCAGTCCTTCAAATAGGGAGTAATCACATGCTGATTTCAAATCCCCTACGGTAACCTCTTTCTCGAGATCCAGATCGACAATGGTGAAATCGGCATCCGATCCGATTTCTATCGTTCCTTTCCCAGGATATAAATTGAATATTTTCGCCGTGTTACAGTTCATATCGGCAATTCTCTCGATTCCAAATCTCCCCTTATCTACCCCTTGGCTGAGAAGTATTGGAAGGGTGGTTGCAAGACCGGGGAATCCATTAGCGGCTTCCCATATGGTACCGATCTTCTTTTCCTTCTTTCGGGCTACATGGTCAGAGGTCACACAATCAATCGTTCCATCCGTCACCCCCTTCCAAAGGGCTTCCACGTCATTTTGGTCCTTGAGGGGTGGATTTACCTTTCCGAGGCTTCCCAAACCGGACTCCGCATGGAACATCAGGTAGTGGGGACAGGTTTCACAATAGACTTTTCTGTTTCTTCGCTTGTAATCACGAATCACGTCCAAACCGTCCTTTGTAGTAACATGCACGATATAGACCGAACAGTTGGCGATTTCCGCATAGAATAGGGCTCGTTGAATAGCCTCCACCTCGATGAAATGAGGTCTCGAATCGGTCCAGGCCATTAAATCATCGCGCCCCTCCGCTATCAGCCTATCCCTTAACCTCCAGACTACTTCAATGTTCTCAGCATGTACCACCGCACATGATCCGGGATAATGAGATAGGGCAACGAAGCAATCAAACATAAAACCATCGTCGATTCCCTCCACGCCCAGGTATTTGCCCTCTTCCCCTCGGAAATTCATAAAGAATTTGAAGGAGGATACCCCGAATTCCTCAATATATTTGGGAAGTTCTTTCAGATGGATATCGTTCATGAGGCCGAAATGGAGGGCAAAATCAACAACTGATCTCTGCTCCCCCACGCGTTTTTCGTTCTTGAAATGATCACCGTAGGAATCCGTGCAATTGGTGTAACTCATCATCGTGGTGATTCCCCCCACAGCAGCCGATCTCGACTCGGATTCATATTCGTTTTAAATAGGGGAGCCTAACCCCATGTGGGTGTGAGAATCAATCATTCCCGGGAGGACGACTTTCCCACCGACATCAATCACGTTCTCCGCTTTTAACTCCCCCGGATCGGCATACATGCCGACGACCTCACCCCCTTTGACGCCAATATCGGCTCGTGTGATCCCCCCATAGGGAAATACAACTCGCCCGTTTTTTACCAATAGATCTAGATTCATGGTCATTCCCCCCCTCTGTCTTATCCCAAAGCCTTTCGAGCAAACGCTACCATTACCTTTGGATTAATCTCCCATATTCGGAGGGCCTCCGGTCTCGCCAAAAGGGAAGGGCTTTCTGGGCCCTATGGACTTCATCGATATCCACTTTTGCCATGACGACTTCCCACTTATCAGGAGAACCAGTGGTAATCGTCTCCCCCAGGGGATTGATAATTAAACTCCTTCCCATATTGTTACGGACGATACCCTTACCAAAAGGGGTATCAACCAGCTCTTCGCCCGCCTTATTGGGAACGACCACAAATACGCCATTTTCGTACGCTCTGGCCCGTTCCGGAAGACCCCAGGTTTCAAACCGTCCCTTAATGTCTCCGTAGGTTGCAGCACAGGTGGGCATGAAAATCATCTCTGCCCCATCCAAGGCGAGAATCCGGCTTCCCTCGGGGAATTT
Source organism: Pseudomonadota bacterium (assembly GCA_030673585.1). Next base: position 4,222 of record DAOVIU010000003.1, read on the forward strand.
CCTGTCGTAGCATATTTGTATTCCCACCTTGCCGTATTGGGTATCGAATACCGGGAAACCCAAGTTCCCGGGCTTGAAATACAATTTCTCGTAAGTGCCAGTACCACCCTTTTCAGGTGACGGGAATACGCTGGGGAGGGTGACCTTGCGATATTTACCCAGGATGGTTCCATCAGCGTCTGCAATGACGGAGGAATTGTAATAGTCAATGCCGTCCTTTTCCGCAAAGGGGAGGATCAAAACCATTTCATATCTCTTTGCGGTCTCGAACAGGGGATTGAGGAATTCGTTCGGAAACTCCAGAAAAAACCTTTCGTAATCGGGAGAAAGGGTTGGGGGGAAAAAGGGGGCCACGCATATCTCCGTAAAGCACAGGATATTCACCCCTTTATCACCAGCCTCCTTGAGCAAATCATGTAATTTCCCCACATTTTTTTTGAGATCCGTTGTTATTCCCGGCCCTACCTGACCTGCTGCTATGGTAACGCCTCTTTCCATCTCTCCCTCCTTACTATTTGGGATTAGGGTTTGGTAGCTTTCTTAGGGTGATGTCGCGGGTTCCCGACAAAAATCCGACTCGATCCCCTCGATGGGTATGCGGCCCAATGCAAAAACTATGATAATCCCTTCCAGGAAAAAAGGGAGCCTCGGAATCATCCCGAAGCTCCCCTACTTGGCTAAACCATGAGAAAGCCCCTTCCTTGCAAGGGGCAATTTTGCTGAGGCGGTCTCATCCTTCTCTCAAATATTCTTCTATCTCTTCCTTAGTCATATCCCCCAACCCCAGCTTTTCCAACGTCATTCCCTCTTTCCGGTAATCAGCCCCATTCAGAACCGATGCCAACTGTATTATCGCGTCAACGGTTGGTGTTGGCACATTGAAACGCTCGCCAATGGATGATATCAAAACAAGCCCATACGGTACATCTTCGGTGATAAATCTGCTCGTCAGCTCAGATGGTGCAATTGTACCCCTGTAAATGAGATTCGTAGTGACAATCTCGTTCAATTCTCCCGTCTCTTCCCTGTACCGCCCCCCGTAATACTCCTCAAAAAGTTGCTCTATGGTGGGGAGGTTAAGGCCTAACGATCTTCCAACTTCCAGTTTCTCTTGATCCACGATCTTTACGACCTTGGTAATCGATTTGGTATGCCCCTCCCAGTAGAACTTGAAGTCAATGTTGGATTCAACCCTTCCCGCGTTCAACACCATGGGGCCGATATGAAGCTGGTGATTGAAATTGCTCAGGGTGGTGGCAAGGGCATTTTTTTCCGGTTTGTATCCCTTGTACATGGTCTTCAGAGTATCAACAACCTCTTTCGCATTGTTCGCAGGCATCGTTGATACCTGCATTTCATGCTTGACCCCAGCTATATCTATCTGGGCGGGGCCGATGAGCTTGCAGAGATACAACAGACAGGCCATCCCAGCGAGGATGACTTTCTTCTCCATTCCCTTCTCTTTTAATCGATTGTACCATCGAATTGTCGCGCCATTGTCCGGGCTAAATAGGATTATCTGGCCTTCCTTCACGTGGGGAAGACATTCATTCATCATGTGATCTTGGGCAAATGCCGGAACCGGTATGATGATAACGTCTGCTCCCTTGACCACTTCTTCCATATTCGTTGAAACAACACCTATTTTTGCGAAGCCGCACCTATCCCCGAATGCCTCTATGCCTCCCTTTGCGTGGATGGGTTCGAGATTGCGCTTGAACTGTGGCGCTTCATAAAGCCTCACCTCAAATCCGTCCATGACCAGGTGGGCACAAAAAGCATGTCCTCCGTTTCCAGCTCCTAAAACTGCTACTTTTCTTATCATTTTCTCAACCTCCAGAGTTTTTAAAATCACAAGATGGCGAGCCAGTTAACGGGACCCGCTTACCCGCTTCAAGCCATAACCTGGGTTAGATGTTTTTTTCCCTCAGTGACGAGGAGCTTTTCGGCTATTAACAGATGCGAGAGATCCTGTCAAGCATTTCATCTCCCGAGGATTAAGAAAACGTGGTTGGCAAAAACGGTGAGGTAGAAGAAGAGGATGCATACGATGATGGTTCTGGAGAGGAGCAGGCTCTTGTAAATGCAAAGGAGGATGAGGCCCAACGCGGTTAAGGTGTACTTGATGATAAAGAAATATGTGTTTCCATAGCCCATGAGGAAATCCATGAGGGGGTTGATTTCTCGGGCTCCCCTTTCAACGTGGAAGATCGTGAAATAGGCGTCGAGAACGGAAAGCAGGATAATGAGAAGCAGGGCGAGGAGCAGGTAATGGCCGTAGAGGTCGACGTATATGTGGGTTTTCCGATCCGTCTTTCTCCGAATGGATCGGCGGCGACCGAGGAACACATACGTGCTGAATGGGCTCGTTGGCCTTTGTCGTCGATCCCTTACTGCTCGCCTATCCTTTTCTCCCTGAACCATGATTCCCCTCGTGGGCTTTTCTGCAAAAACGATTCCAAGCGAGCCGAAGACCCCTTCAGAAACGTGCCATTGAGCTACTATCGGTTAATATCGGGAGGTTTATTGCTTACCTGATCGTACCCATCTTCTCGCATCCCTTTAGATAATGGTGCGTTGGAATTCGTCCACGGCACAGAGCTCGATATCGATGGTTTTGGCCAGATCATAGATGCAGTGATGAGGGTCCTTAATCCCTTGTAGGCAGAAAAGCTGGCGTTTGTGCCGTTCCCCCGCGTTAGTCCTTTCAACTGTATCAATAAGGCACCCTCGATCGCAGGCAAAACACTTCTCAGGTTGATAGGGAATGGGGGTTGCGGTTCGAGCGGCTACGAGGGCTTTATCCCATGACCAGGCCTCTCCCTCGCCTCGTTCATCGATCTCGATGCGATTCGGCCTCTTAAGGATCAGACGGCCCCGATCCAATGAAACCCTCGCGAAAAGGTCAATTTTATCACCTTTCGAAAACCGATATTTCGCCTGGAGATTCTTGCTGATGGTTATATAGCAGAGGTCCTCGAACTTGGTGAGATCCATGAAGGCCTCGCGAAAAATGATCACGAATCCGTTCAGTTCAATCCGGCCCCTTTTCCCTTGGATAATGTTTTTCATCCTCGGCTTGACGGAATAGATTGTTCCGGAGAGATTTACCTCCGTTCCTTTCAGGCCGCTCAACCAGGTTTCAAATTCCCGTAGGTCCCTCATGAATTGCGAAAATCCCTCATCCGAAAGGATGATCTCTGGACGATTGATTACCTTTTCGTCGTAGAATTCCTTGCAGCCGAAACACTTCCTTCCCACGTGCTTGAATTTCCGTGAGCAGCTGAGCCCTTTGTTCAGTTTTCTGCACCTCCAATTGAAGTAGATACAGCCACGGGGATGACAGCCCTTCTCCTTCAGAACATGATATACAGATACTTTGTTTTCAAATTGGGCATGGGCTTGTTGGACGCATCTGAATACGTCTTGTCTTTTGTAATGGTTGATCGTGGTCCGTATCCCCTGAAAGTGTCCGGTAAGCGATTTCATGGCTCGGCCCCCGTTTTCCCATGATGCGGGGATTTTTATTTATGAACAGAGTTGGTAATACTATTCATTTTACAGTATTTTGGAGGGGAATGGGATGCCTTTAAGGCCTTGGTCCATTCGATCCAGCGCCAAATATCTCCAGGAAGGCTAAGGGATTCCCCCTATCGGGATCATCCCACTGCCAGTGAGGGGAGTGGTTTTTCAGGGATTGATGGATTCCTGAATTTGGGGGTATAACTAGGGAGTCTGATTTCGCTTCAGGAGAAATGGGAATAGGGGAGGAGAATAGGGAGAGGGGTATTGAAATCGGTATTTCTCCACTCTCATGAGGTGGCCAAATTCGATTTCGGTCCCGGCCATCCATACAAACCGGAAAGGGCCATCAAGACATATGAGCTCTGTCGGCGATACGGCGTGATGGAAAGGCCATGGATGAAGACCATGGTTCCTCAACCCATCGATCCCGGGCTCTTGACCCTATTCCATGATGAGAAGTACCTAGACCTGTTACGGGAGGCCAACACCGGCAAGGTCACCCTGGACATGCTTGCCCACGGCATCGGATCGGAGGATAACCCCATTCTACCGGGAATTTATGAATGGTCCCTTATGACCGCCGGGGCCACGTATATGGGGATGAGGATCGTGGCCGAGGGGGAGGCGGATGTGGTCTTCAATCCCCTGGGGGGATTCCACCATGCACGCAAGGACTATGCCGAGGGTTTTTGCTATGTCAATGACGTCGCCATCGCCATTTCAGATGCCATGAAAAGGGGATTGAAGGTGGCATTCATCGATGTCGATGCCCATCACTGCAATGGGGTACAGGACGCCTTCTACGAAGAGAACCGAGTCCTGGTCGTTTCGCTCCATGAGACCGGGGAAGCCCTCTATCCCTGGACGGGAAAGGTCGACGAGATCGGCTCTGGTAAGGGGACGGGGTACAACATCAACATACCCTTGGCCGAGGGGACGGACGATGAGGTCTACATCTATGCATTCCAGGAGGTGGTTCCGCCAATTGTCAGGGCCTTTCAACCCGATTTTGTGGTAGCGGAAATCGGGGCCGATACCCTGAGGTCGGATCCCCTAACTGACCTGATGTTGACCAACAACGCATACCAGGAAGTGGTAAAAGCAATCAAGGACTTTTCTCAGCCGCTCCTTGCTCTTGGAGGAGGCGGATATGACATATATCGGACGGCCCGATGCTGGGTCCTTGCTTGGGCCATATTCAACGAGGTGGAGCCCGAAGACGAATTCGCCGGTACCGTGGGGGGGATGATGTTCGGGCCCGAGATGGAGGTGAGCACCCTTTACGATGTGCCTCGCCCAGCGACGGGACAGGTTAAGGAGAAGGCTTTCGACAAGGCCAGGGAGTCCATAGAATTTATCACGTCGAGAATTTTTCCCCTCCACGGAATAGAGGGGTAAATAGCCTTTAAGGGTTGGCCACCATCAGCCGTTCTGTATCCGGCCCACTGGCGAAGTAAAACCCGGTCTTTTTAAGAACCGTAATGGCGATCCGGTTCAGGTTTTCAACTACAACCCATACCCTTTCACAGTCCATAACCCTGGCCGCATCCAAAATGGAAAAGGTCAGGGCTTGACCGATCCCGTTATTTTGATAGTCCTGGTGAACGAAGATCATAAATTCCCGGGCTTTGCCAGACACCGGCCTATCCAGGGCGGCATGGCCTACAATCCGACCCTCAAAAAGGGCGACAATATTGAACCACGCATCCGCAATTCCCATTATCCATTTTTGGCGATTTTCTTCCTGCGCCGGAGGCAGCCCCATGGTCCTTCCCTTGGGCTCGAAATCATCGTACATCTTGGATAGGGCGTCGAAGTCGCCGTTCTCGAGCGGTCGAAGCAGGATGGTTCTCCCCAGCTTATCCTTGATAGTCTGTCGAGGAGAAATGAGCGTCACCTTTGGCCTTTTCCTCACTACAGGAGGGAATCATCACCCGGTAGCATAGTAGATACTAGGGCTTAAATCAATGGGAGAATGGGGCGAGAATTCGGGGTTTCTGGACGACCCCACTATGCCCTTCAGGGGCCAATTTTCGTTGCCGTGGAGGAGAGATCTGGTATAGGATTCCATAGAGCTCCCGAATAGGGAAGGGGGCAACAGCTTCTATCCGGAAGAATCGGGTGATATTTACCCACAACCTCCCTCAGTTACTATGATTTGAGGAGGCTCCATGAAGGAATATCGGTTTGTTCAGGTGGATGTGTTCACGCGGGACATCTTTGGGGGAAATCCCCTGGCCGTTTATCCCAACGCGGAGGGGCTGAATCGAGAAGAGATGCAGAGAATTGCCCGGGAAATGAATCTCTCCGAGACGACCTTTGTGTTCGACTCCAGCTCTTCCGAGGCGGATTTTACGGTGAGAATCTTTACCCCCCAACGGGAAATCCCCTTCGCGGGCCACCCGGTCATCGGAACCTGTTTCGTCCTGGGTGAAGAGGGGAGGATGGGCCCAAAGGAGGGGAAAAGGGCGACGAAATTGGAATTGGGGTTGGGGGTTTTTCCGGTGGAGGTCGCGTTTCTCGGAGAGGAGCCCGTATTAGTCAAAATGGAACAGAGATCACCGGAGTTTCTGGGCACCTATGATGAGGTGGAGGTTCTGGCCAGGCTCCTTTCCCTGCCCTTAGAGAGATTAGATCTGCTCAAGGGTCCTGCTGAGGTAGTCTCCACAGGGCTTCCATTTCTCATCGTGCCCCTTACCTCTCAAAGGGCGTTATCTCGGGCGAAGATCAACCCATCTATCTTGGAGACGGTGGCTCAGGAACTGGACACCTCGCTGGTTGCCCCTTTCACCAAGGAGGGAATGGAAGGGAATCGAATTCGTGCTCGGGTATTTGCGCCCTTCCATGGTGTCCCCGAGGACCCGGCAACGGGAAGCGCGGCGGGATGTTTCGGCGCATACCTGGTCAAGCATGGGGTAATAAAGACGGAACCCATTACCGGCGTTGAGATTGAACAGGGAATGGAAATGCGTCGCCCCAGCCTGATTCAGGTGGAGCTCGCCATACGAGAGGAGACCATTGAAAAGGTATGGGTGTCGGGAAACGCGGTCAGAGTTCTTGAAGGCACAATCCGCTTTTGATGAAACCGCCAATAGTGGATGGGCCCAGTTGTTACCTATTACCCCTGTTCCCTCTTCTTTTTTTGGCGGAGAGAAATTTCTCCTCATCTATAATCCGGGGGGAAATGCCCCGAAATCCGCCCAATGCCTTATCGGGAGGTAGCCTGATCCAAGCAATGCCGAGTTCCTCGGTGATCTTTATGATCTCATCATCGGGTTGCACCTTCTTCATAGGGTAAAACGTTACCAGATGCGTGGATAAAAAAGCAAACGTAGTGGTTTCGGATGTTATATGCATGGGGAATCGAAGGATCTTTATCTTTTCGTTAGAAACATGCAGTTTGAAACAACTGGAATAAGCCCCGTCAAAAGTCCTGGCCATCCCCTCTATTCCAACCGGAAAAGAGAAGAAGGAACTTCAGCTCCCCCTTTGTTTCTTGACATGGGATGTTGGCCTGCTAGAATTGGAAAGGTCAACAAAGGAAGGAGTGCTGGCGGCGGACCCGGCATGCATTTTCTCGGGTGAAATGGAGGGCTTCCTCCATTCTTATTGGGGAGACATAATGAAAAAGGTCATACTCAGCTTCGTAATCCTCGTATTTTGGATATCTCCTTCATCAGCGGAAACCTATGATAGTCCATTTGGTTTTACCATTGACATCGCCCCTCATTGGCTGATTATAAGCAAGCAAGAGGTGAAAGAAAATCCGGATCTATTCAACCCATGGTGAGCGGGCAACCCCTTTCGGAGGCAAGAAGGCGACGGTCCAGGCCGCCCTCCATAGTGTGGAATTTTAGCCCGCTTTCATATCTATCTCAGCCCATTTCTTAGAATCGAGAGAACATGAGAGCTATTTGAAATCTGGTGGGATTTTTCCATCTTGACAGAAGGGCCCGTTGGGCTATATACACCGTGGACAGATAGGGCAAGTCAAGCCGGCTCACAGTGAGCCCAGGCCTCTCGTGATAGGGATTGTTCCGTCATTTTCGTCGTCAAGGAGTTCCATGAAAAATGCACTACTGGGATGAGAGGTACAGAAAAGGGGGGTTTGAGTGGGGGTGTGAACGGACCATAGTGGCGGACATTGCACGGGATATTATGGAGCAAAGGAAATTCAAAAGGGTATTGGATGGAGGTTGTGGATATGGACGTGACTGTATCTATTTGGCCAAAGAGGGGTTCGATGCAGTGGGAATAGACGTTTCGGCTGAGGCTCTGAGATTGGCAAGGGAGTGGGCGAACAACGAGGGAGTGGCCGTGGGTTTTAGGGATATGGATATTGCGGATACCATCTTTGAGGATTTTTTCTTTGATACCGTTATCATGTTCAACACCTTCCATTTAATGCTGGAAAAGCCCAGGGAGAAGGCCATAGCCGAAATATATCGGATACTCAAAAATGGGGGAGTGTTAGTCCAGGCGATGTTCTCCAGAAACGAGAACGGATTTGGTGAGGGGATTGAGGTGGAGGAAAATACCTTTGAGTTTAAACGTGACAGGCCGGTACATGTACATTTTTTTTTCCGAGGGCGAGATAAGAAGTGCCTTCGCTCAATTTGCCATTGTTCAATTGGATGAGGTAGATATCCGTGACGTTCATCAAGGTGGAGATCATCACTGCCACAGGGAATGGCTCATGGTGGCGGAGAGAATATGAAGGGGGTGGTTGGATAACGAATTTTGGTACAATAAGAGGGGAATGAAGATAATGAAGGAAAGGTTCTTACGGACGCACGTTCTCATCATTGGCGCTGGAGGGACGGGGTTGCGGGCCGCCATCGAGGCCCAAACTATCGGCGCTGAAGTTCTGGTTGTCTCCAAGGAGGGGGTTCCCTCTGGTTGTACGACTATTGCCATGGGGGCAATGCTAGCAGCCTTTGATAGAAAGGACACCGCGAGCCAACACTTTGAGGATACGGTCCGCGGAGGTAATGGTCTAAATAACCAGAAGTTGGTGAGGCTGCTTGCTGATAAGGCAGTTGAAAGAACGAGGGATCTTGAGCAGTACGGAACGGGTTTCGAAAAACGGGGTGAGGACTATAAGCTTTTTTCATTTACCGGCAGCTCCGTCCCGCGAGGTGTTGCGGCACTTGAGCCCTACCGTGGCGGATATATTGAAGGACTGGTCGATGAGGTAAAAAGGCTCGGTATAACCGTGCTTGAGCGTGTGATGATAACTGATTTGCTGAAGGAGAACGATGCAATTGTGGGCGCCGCAGGTATAGAGCTCGAAACGGATACCATTTTGATAATACATGCCAAAGCGGTGATCCTCGCCACGGGGGGCGGAGGAAATCTGTATCATCTCACCACGAATCCCCCCGGTATAACGGGAGACGGATATGCTCTCGCATATAAGGCGGGCGCCAAGTTGCAGGATATGGAATTCGTACAGGGCAGGGTGTGTATGATTTATCCTGAGAAGATGCGGGGAATACCTCCTCCAGGAGACGGCCTCGTAACCCTGGGGGGTAGGTTTTATAACGGGTTGTGTGAACGGTACATGAGGAGATCTCATCCCGGGAAATTGGAGCTTGTCACTCGCGCTCAAATGGCAATATGCGCGCAGAAGGAGATACAGGCGGGGAGAGTAAGTCCCCACGGGGGAGTGTTTGGCGACTTATCGGGGGTTCCGAAAGAGGAACTGGGCAGGTTTAAAGGATTCATGGAGGCCTGTGTTGCGGAGAACATCGATCCCGCATGGCAGCCGTATGAGTGGGCCCCGGGCGCGCATCACTTCATGGGCGGAGTGGTTATCAACGAGAGGTGTGAAACGGGAATTCGCGGTCTCTACGTTTGTGGTGAAGCGGCGGCTGGAATCCACGGTGCCAATCGCCTGCCGGGAAATGCGTTAACGGAAACTCAGGTCTTCGGTGCCATAGCGGGGAAGTATGCGGCGAAAAAAGCGCTTTCGGTCAAAAATACCTCTTTACCGCCAAGCCAGATTCATTCGGTAAAAGATCGCATGGAAGGAATTCTGCAGCGAGGCAAAGGCGTTGATCCCCTGGAGGTAAAGGAGGAGCTCACCGAAATCATGAGCAGGTATGTGGGGGTTCTGAGGGATGAAGATGGCCTTCGAAGAGCTAATCAAATGTTGGATAAGATTGAAAAGAACAAGATTGGCAGGCTATGCCTGGGAGGCAAGCGGTCATGTAAGCGCCTTGCGGCCCTTCTGGAGGTTGAGAATCTTCTCATGATTGGACGTCTCATTGCGTTGGCAGCCATGGAGAGAAGGGAAACGCGGGGGGCGCACTACAGGGAAGATTAC
>DAOVIU010000067.1 GCA_030673585.1 Pseudomonadota bacterium
CCGGCTCCGTCCGTCGCCACCGTCGTGGCCCAATAGGAGACCTGATTCCAGGGGAGCAGATACCCTGAAAACCCGAAGATCATGGTAATCAACAGTAAAAAGACCCCTACCACCCAGTTCAAATCCCTCGGTGGTTTATACGCGCCGTAGAAAAAGACCCTCATCATGTGAAGGACGACCATCAGTATCATAAGGTTGGAAGCCCAGTGATGTAACCCCCGGATCAGCCAACCGTAGGGGACGATATTGGTGATGAGGACAACGCTCTCGTATGCCTCCGTCGTGGTGGGGCGGTAGTACATCAGCAGAAGCACGCCCGTTACCGCCAGGATGATAAAGAGGAAAAAAGAGATCCCGCCGAAACAGAATGTCCAATTGACGTGGGGGGGGACCGGTTTCTTCAGGTTCTTCTTGATGGCCTCCCTGATCTCCAAGCGCTCATCGAGCTCCCCGTAAAGGATACCCGTCAACAGCGTGAAGAGGTTAACGGACTCCCTGACATAAGCCCTTCGCTCAATATCCCTCTTCTCGGCCTCTCTCTCTTCCAACTCATTGGCCATCCTTCAAACCTCCTATGAGATGACGATCTGATCCCCTGCGACCTTTACCTCTGCGGTCGGAAGGGGGTTTGGGGCGGGGCCTGAGATTACGTTGCCGTTCAGGTCGAAGAAGGCAGCATGGCAGGGACAGGCCAATTGCTTGATCGAACGGTCCCAGTAGACGATACACGCCAGATGGGTGCAGACGGCATTGACCGCATATACCTTTGTCGCTTGCCGTACAACGACATAGGGTTTTCCCTTATGCCGGACCGTCTTGGCGCCTCCCACCGGAATTTCTGAGAGGGGCAATGAGGTTGTTCCCGCAGCCTTTCCTCCTCCGATAATCTCTTCCGTCGGCCATAAGAACCTCAACACGGTATTCATTACGCCCCCTATGGCGACAATAATCGTAGCTCCCAACAGGAAATTCAAGAAGGATCTCCTGGGCACAACGGTTGCTATTTCAGGATTTCTCTTCTCCCCATCAGCCATATCAGACATCCTCGCACTCCCTCACCCTCGTATCGCATTCCTTTTCGATAGAGAAAAGACAATTCGGAAAAGGGTGGATTCCTCGTAGTTTTTGGATTGGATTTCCAATCCCTTTCACTTAGAAAAAATGAGGTAGAGTAACAGGAATGCGATAGCTGGAATTACCCATATCAAGAGTGCCCAACAAAAGGTATAGACATACGTTAAAAAGATCGCCTCTTCTGTAAAGAAAAAATGATGGCGGTATATAAAGATCCAGGTTCCCAGAAAGCAAAATATAGTCCACATTCCGAGGGAAATCAAGAAGCAGAAGGAGATCTTGCCTTTCCCCAAACGCTCCCTCGCTCCCTCGGCCTCAGGTACCTCTGCCCTTGGAGCCGGACCAACATTGAAGCTCATTTCATTTTCCATCTCCTCATCCCCCCTTTACCCGATGTGTGGAAGCCCTCCCATTTTTCACCACAAGGCGATCCCTGGCGATGGTTCCCATCGGTTCACCTCCTTCCATTCGATCCCCCTTATCTCGATGCTAATTTTCTTTTGCACCACCTCTTGACCTTCAGAAGATGATCGTCAGCCTTCGTAATCAATTCCCTTGCAAAGAGGAAATTGTGTCCCCCCCTGCTTTTGTCCCCTTCGACCAACTCGATCATCGTCTCCGCCCTTTTGACCTTTGAAGCGATCTCCTCGGGCACATCCGTTTTGAAATGACGGAATTTGGCCCTGAGAACAAGGAGATGCCTCTTCGCCCTTCTGACCCTTTCCGTAATCTCGGATTGCCACTGCTCCACTATCTCATCATACCCGGTCCCATGACAATTGAGGCAGGATTGTTTGATCTCCTGAGGAGAGTGACCTCGTGAAATATTCTCGTGGCAGCTGGTGCACCCGACTTCTCCGGCCATGGGATCAGATTTCCCTTCCACCCCGATCAGAGCGACCCCCTTGATGAACTGGTCTTGAATCCGATGGCAGGTGGCGCAGGCCGAGTTTGTTTTCTTGTGATGGCATCCGATACAACCGGCCCGATCCATGATGATCTCCCCGTGTTTATTCGAATTTACATGGCAATAGTTACAGGTAATCGCCTTCGGAAGGTGCCTTCGGTGGGAAAAGTCAATGTTATAGATCCTGATCTCGGCGTCCAAAAAGCCTCTATGACACTCGATGCATGTGGAATGAGACGCCTCCTCCATCCTCGGCAGAGGGATGGCCCCCTTGGGATGGCACTTCACACAGGAGGTCTTCTCCCTCTTATGGCATTCAAAACAAGCCTCTTTTGGGGGCCTGAAGGTGGAAGGAACCTTGGGGTCATGATAGACATTGTAATGGCAGGAAATACAGGAATTGTCTAACATCTCAACGTGTAATTGGTGGGGTATCTTAATCTTCCATACATTATACTTGTAGTGGGCCGGCTCATTTCGAATCAGGTTCTCATGGCAACGTCGGCAATTCGGGTTTATCTGGTCGACCTTGGCGGAAAACCCGAATTCCGCCTTCCTGGTTTTCAAGGGAAAGATATTGATGCTGGGTATGAGCTGATGCCCCGTGGCATGACATTGGGCACAATCGATCCTCGGGTGGACCTCCGACTTTCTCCAGAACTCCGAATAGGTCTGTTCATAGTGGCACGTCATGCAGAAGCTCTCCTTGGTCGTCGTATAGGTGGGTAATATGATGGCCATATTAAACCCTGCAATCAGGACAATCCCTATACCCGCCCAAACCCATACAGGCCAATGTGGTAGCCTCATCGAAAACTCCTCACCTCTTATTTTTCTCGCTTATTGCTCGGATTTTGCAATAAATTCAATATGTCAAGGGGCAAGGGAATGACCGTGCTGTTCTTTTCCCCCGCGATCTCCGTGAGCGTCTGCAAATATCGCAACTGCAAAGCCGCGGGTTGCTGGGAGATAATCTCGGCGGCATCTTTCAACGTCTTAGACGCCTGGAACTCTCCCTGGGCATGAATGACCTTGGCCCGCTTTTCCCGCTCTGCCTCCGCTTGTCTGGCCATTGCCCTCTGCATTGTATCCGGAAGCTGAACGTCTTTTACCTCGACAACCGTCACCCGCACACCCCAAGGCTCCGTGTGTTCGTCGATGATCTCCCGCAATTTATTGTTGATCCGTTCGCGCTCAAAGAGGAGCTCATCTAGATCGGATTGACCGAGGACGCTTCGCAACGTGGTGAGGGCGATCTGTGAGGTCGCCTTGGTGTAATCGGCCACCTTGATAACCGCATTCACGGGATCGACCACCATGAGGTAGACAACCGCATCGACCTTGATGGTCACGTTGTCCTTCGTAATCACCGCCTGGGGTTCGACCACCATGGTGACTACCCTGAGGTCCACCTTGATCATCCGATCGGCGATGGGGATGATCACATTGAAGCCAGGATCTCTCGTCCTAATCAATCGTCCGAAGCGAAGGACCACCCCGCGTTCGTATTGCTTTACAATTTTGATGGCCAGACTGGCGATCGCTATCAAACCGAGAAAGAGCACTCCAAAGATAGAAATGAATTGCATCGTCTCAATCATCTCCCGTCCCTCCCATTTTTATTGGTTTATTCCCTAAATTTTCGCGAGCCTCACATTGGTATCCATCCACCCCTGCCCACCCCCAATCGAATCCCCCTGTATTGGGATCAGGAAATTGGGGTGAGTCCCGTTTCCCTTCTTCCCCCACCATATCAAGCTTGTCTGAGGGTCCCGGCTTTTAAATCTCTTGCCCCGGGCGATTTTCCCATATTCCCAATGACCGACGTTATCGGATAGGGCGATCACCTTCGGGTGTATCCCGTGGGTGATAAAGGCCCTGGAGGTGATCGACCCGATGGGAGAGGTGATTTTAACCCGATCCCCCATCCTGATCCCCCTTTCCTTTGCGACCTCATGGTTGATCCATACCGGGTTATCGTGGACGATCTCCGAAAGCCACATACAGTTAGCCGTCTGAAAGTAGCTGTGGACATTCCATTGGAATACGGTCAGGAAGAAATCCTCCTCCTTGAGGTCCTGGTGATGGGAAATCGCTTGGTACGTGGGCAAGGGATTTGAACCGAGACTGGCCATTTCATCGGAGAATATTTCAAACCTCCCCGAGGGGGTCTTCACCCCATTTTCCTTATATGCCAGGTAATCCAGCTTCCCATCGGGATCGAGCCATACCCCGTGTTCCATCAGGTAATCGAGCCCCCCGACATCCTGCAACTCTTCGACTTGGAAAAGGAGGAGTTCCAGGTAATTCTCCGTGTTGCCGAACCTGAAGTACTCCTCCATACCTCCTCCCACTCTGTTGGCCAGTTCGATCAGAATGTCCGTAAAGGGAATCGATTCGCCAAGGGGCTTGATGATGGGTTGTCTGAGGCTGATAAAAGGGGTCATGTCCAGGGAAGGGGGTGTCTCTAGGTCCCACCTCTCCAGATAGGTGGCCTTGGGAAGGATCAGATCGGCCAAGACGTTGGTCTCATTGATGAAGGAATCGATGGATACGAAATAAGGGATCAGTTTTTCATCGTGGAGGACCTCGATACTCAATTTCGGGTCCGGACCTCCGTAGACGGGGTTATCCATATGGGTCATAAAGACCCCCGCCTTGACCTTTCCCTCCCTAATTCGACGGAATATATCGTGATGCCCCAATAAAGGCCTGTTCACCTCTTTGAGCTTGGCTTGAGGAGGTATGGGGTTGGGTTGGGCCAACTCGTACCTTCTCGGTAGGCAGTATCCCCCTTTGACGTCGATGTTTCCGGTAATAGCGTTGAGCAAGAACACGGCCCTTTCGTTCTGGGTTCCGTTCGTATGTTTTGTTACTCCTCCGCCGGAGATCGTGGTGGCCGGTTTGGAGGTGGCAAATTCAATGGCGATCCTCCTGACATCCGATGCCTTAACGCCGCTGACCTCCTCTGCCCATTCCGGGCTAAACTGTTTTAGGTGACGCAGAAGCTTATCCGGAGAATAATTGGTCCACTCCTCCAGAAATTTTTCATCATAGAGACCTTCTTCCATGATGACTTTGGCCATCGCTAAAGCCACTGCGGCATCCGTGCCGGGCTTTATTGGAAGCCATTCATCGCTTTTCCCCGCCGTTTGCGAAAGCCGCACATCAAAGGTCACCAATTTGGCGCCGAGATTCATCCTACTCTCGGTGATCCTTTGGACGAGGGGGACGTATAAGAAGTGGGACTCGAAGGGGTTGGCCCCAAAATTGAGGATGTATCGGCTGTGGGCCACATCGTTGATATCCACCTCTGCGCCCATGGTCGCATTGAGGGCGGTCCCCTTGTTGAGACCTCCCAAGAAGGCATGGTTCAAAACCATGGGCGTTCCGAAGGCGTTCATAAAGCGGTCTGTAAAATCTCGGCTTGTGATATCCCTGGAACTGTGAAATATGAACTGCTCGGGATGACCGTTCTCCCTCAATTCCACCAATCTCTCCGCAACCTCTTTGTAAGCCTCTTCCCAGGAGATCCGCGTCCAATTATTGGACCCCCTCATTCCGTTCCTCTTGATGGGGTAGAGGACCCTATCGGGGTCGTAAACATAATTGATTCCCGCCTGACCCTTTGCGCACAGTTTTCCCCGACTATTGGGATGCTCGGGGTTTCCCCCGATTTTTACAATCCTCCCATATTCGTTGTAGCCGATGATTCCACAACGGGCATAGCACTGAAGACAGGTACTGGGGATAGCCTTGCGAAACCTCCCCGTCGTGCGGGAGACACTCGCTCCCCCCCGTCTCAATGCCGAAGCACTGGAAAATTTCCTCCATGGACTCATCCAGGAGAGAAGTGCGATCCCTCCCGCTCCGAACTTCAAAAAATCGCGTCTCGATAACCTGTCCATTTTCAAATCCCTGCTCCTTCAACTCAGGGGAATACTGAGACCGCCCATCACCATGACATACCGCATGGTGAAGATTCCGATCATGACCAAAATCGAGGATAGTATGACGAAGCTGAGCCTCTTTTTCGTGGGGGGAAAGAGCAAGAAAAACAGGGGGACGATCGAACCCAGGATAACCTCCACCCCGATGAAAAGATGACTCATGCTCCCTTTGAGCAGCATTATGGCGGCAAAGTAGGCTTCCGTATGAGAGGTGAGGAGGACCAAGATATCCGTGGCGATAAAGGCCAAATCCACAACGATGGCCCAGGCCAACATCTTCCCCAAATCGTTGCACAAGGCGGTATCGACCTTCCTTTCATCGGAGAAGAAATACCCCTTGATCACCACCACCAAAATCATCAGGGCGATTCCCGAAACCATGGCGGAGATGAGGAAAATAGGGGGTATGATAGCCGTGTTCCAAAGGACCCTGGCTTTTCCAAGGGCTAAGATGAACCCGGTATAACCGTGGACCAACAGAGCCAGGGGGATCCCGGTCAGACGGAAGAATTTCGTTTTTTTCGCGTCGCCTTTGAACATGAAATAGCCATAAATCATGCA
>DAOVIU010000332.1 GCA_030673585.1 Pseudomonadota bacterium
GACGAGGGCGGCAACGGAATCGATCACCACCATGTCCACGGCACCGCTCCGAACCAGTATCTCGGTGATCTCCAAGGCCTGCTCGCCCGTATCCGGCTGTGAGATGAGCAAATCATCCGTTTTCACCCCCAATGTACGGGCATAGCGAACATCCAAGGCGTGTTCCGCATCGATGAAGGACGTAATTCCTCCCGCTTTCTGAGCCTCTGCAACGGCATGGAGTGCAAGGGTGGTCTTTCCCGATGCCTCCGGGCCGAAGATCTCCACTACCCTTCCACGCGGAAGGCCTCCCACCCCCAGCGCGATATCCAAGGCGAGTGATCCAGTTGGTATAACGGGGACATCGGACAGGAAAGCATCGCCTCCCAACTTCATGATGGCCCCTTTGCCGTACTGCCTCTCGATTTGGGTCACTGCCAAGTCAATGGCCCTCTCCTTATCCCCCGCCCTTTCCATGGTTTCATCCTCCTCCCAATTTGAGAGCCCTCAGCTCGGTGTAAATAGGGCCGGTGGGCCTCAAATCGCTCCTGAATAGTACGAGCCTCTCTACCCGGAACTCCCCCAATTCGGCCTGAAAAAGGTCCTCCACCCTCTTGCGGAGTTCGGGCTTCCCCCTCCCCGACCTCATACGGCCAAGTGTCAAGTGAGGTTTAAACGTCCTTTTCTCCCTAGGATACCCAATCTCCTGAAGGCGTTCTTCAATCGCTCCCTGAAGAGGCCTCAATACCTCGCTACCATCCTCGACCCCCACCCATATGACCCTGGGATTTCTTGCGCTGGGAAAAGCACCCAACCTCCTGACGGTGAGGCTAAAGGAGTTGGCCTCCGATGCCGCTCTCCCCACGGCTTCCATAATCTCGTCACATGCCCCCTCGTCGATATTTCCGAAGAACTTCAAGGTCAGGTGAATTCGGCTGGGCTCAACCCATTTCACATCAGCATGGGATTGTCTGAGATCGTGCTGGACTCGTTCTATGCCCTTGGCGATTGTGGGGGGAAGCTCTATAGCTAAAAAGGACCGTATCTTCGACATACCGTAGGGAAGAGATCAGGTAGATACTCGCCCCCATGGGACGATCTCTTTTAAACGCCCGTTTTCCCGAGCATTAAAATGTTAGCATCTTTCTTCCAAATGTCAAATAAAATAGGAGGTCAGTCCCAAAATGGAAAAACCCTGGTGGGGCCATAAATTGGAAGCGAAGTCTGACGCCGGGAAGAACCCGATCTTAAACGATGCCCATTCCCTCGATGATGGAAAGCATGACCGCCGCGGCCATCACCGAACCGATCTGCCCCCCCGTGTTCGCCCCCATGGCGTGCATGAGGAGGTAATTTTGCGGGTTGTATCGTTGGCCCTGAACTTGAACCACCCTGGCCGACATGGGATACGCGGATATTCCAGCCGCTCCGATCATGGGGTTGATCTTCCCCCCCGAGAAAACCTTCATGATCTTGCCGAGCATGATGCCTGTCGCCGTGTCGATGCATATGGCGATGAATCCAAGGCCAAAAATGATGAGGGTCTGGGTCTTGAGGAAGGTCTGCCCCTGCATGGTAGCCCCGATGGTAAGGCCGAGAAACAGGGTTACAATATTGGCGATCTCATTTTCCGAGGCCTTGGTCAAGCGACCCACCACGCCGGATTCCTTCATGAAGTTGCCCAGGCAGATCATTCCAATCAGGGGAATGCCCCTCGGCGCAATGAGGCCTCCGATAAGGACCACCATGATGGGGAAAAGGAGCTTGGTCCGCCTCGATACGGTCTGGCGAATTGCCCCCATTGTGATCACCTTTTCCTCTTTTGTGGTGAGCAAACGGATAATGGGGGGTTGAATGATGGGGACAAGGGACATATACGAGTATGCTGCCACGGAGACCGCTGCCAAGAGGTGGGGCGCGTACTTTGAGGTAACATAGATGGCAGTTGGACCATCACAGGCGCCGATTACGCCAATGGCCGCGGCTTCCAGTTTGGAGAATCCGAAAACGAGAGCCAGAGCAAGGGTGAGGAAGATACCGAACTGTCCAGCCGCTCCGAGGAGAAGGATCTTCGGGTTTTCGAGGAGAGGGCCGAAATCCGTCATGGCCCCGATGCCGACGAAGATCAGCAGGGGAAAGAGTTCATTGGCGATCCCCGTGTTGAAGAGGACGCGGAAAATGCCCCCTTCCTCCATGAGCCCTGAAAGCGGAAGATTGACCAGGAAGGCTCCAAATCCGATGGGCACCAGCAGCAGGGGTTCAAAACCTTTCTTTATGCCTAAGTAGAGGAGAAGGAAACCCACGCCCATCATGACCACGTCTGGGGGGGTGAGGTTTCTCGCGCCTACGGCTAGTCCTGATAGGCCTATTTCAATTGCTTCCCACATTTCCCTCCCCCGTCTTCTCTTTTTGCTCCGGTTCGTAAGGAAAGAGTCTTTTCAGTAGATTCATGGCCAGGCTGATGATCCAGAGGCTCACAATGGTTCCCCCCATGCCAAGAATCGTCATGGTAAGGCCGTAGGTCACATTGTCCATGGTTGTAACTCCTGGAAAGAAATATTTTTAGCGCCCCATCTATAGTACAAACCACCCATCAGGTCAAGGAAAAAATTTGCCGGCCCTTTAGTTCAGACTTCCCTGGTTGGCGACTTCAGGTTAAAGCAATCTGGGGAACTCCATGGGATTGAAAGATCCATTCCGCCCTCGGGACCCCTTCCCCTTAATTACGAAGGCCCCCATGTTGCCTTTCCCAAATCAACTTATAGAGCTCAACAAAGAC
>DAOVIU010000043.1 GCA_030673585.1 Pseudomonadota bacterium
CCCAATACCCTTTTTAGAAAATCATAGAATAGTATCACCTACGCCGTTACACGTCAACATAGTTACCGGCTAGAGATTCCTCAGCTTCTAAGGAACACCCATGTCCATAAACGAAATCCGCTGGATAACCGCGGAACCCATCGAGGGTGAGCAGGCTACCATTTCGGAACTGGTGGTTGCCCGGGTTCCCTGGAGCGAACATTAAAGAATTTTGGCAAACCATTCTTAGTGAAGCGAACTTTAGAATGGTCCAAGATTCTTTTCAGTGAGCGAAGGGGAATTTGGGCAACAGACCAAAGAACATTGAAGCGAAGGCCCAAGGGTGTCCACTTATAAAAAAGACCATGCTAACGTACCGATTGGGCTTTCTTAAACGAACCCCTCAAGAACCGTCCCGTATACGAGCTCGATAGAGTAATTACCTCCTCCGGTGTCCCTTGCCCGATCACCTCGCCCCCTTCCTCACCACCCTCCGGGCCGAGGTCGATGATATAGTCGGCCGATTTGATTACCTCCATGTTGTGCTCGATGACAATCACCGTATTCCCCGCATCGGCCAAACGATTGAGAACATCCAAAAGCCTCTGAATGTCGGCAAAGTGGAGGCCGGTTGTTGGTTCGTCCAGGAAGTAAACGGTCCTACCGGTGCTCTTCTTGCTCAACTCCCTTGTCAGCTTGATCCTCTGAGCCTCCCCCCCCGAAAGGGTCGTGGCGGATTGGCCCAGCTTTATGTACCCCAGTCCCACATCGACAAGGGTTTGGAGCTTCCGCTTAATCGTGGGGATGTTTTCGAAAAACTCATAGGCCTGATCCACGGTCATGTCCAGGACATCCGCGATGGTTTCTCCCTTGTATTTGATCTCCAAGGTCTCCCTATTATACCGTTTCCCCCCGCAAACCTCGCACGTCACATAAACGTCCGGAAGGAAGTGCATTTCGATCTTGATAGTCCCGTCGCCCTTGCACGACTCGCATCTGCCGCCCGCCACATTAAAACTGAACCGGCCCGGTTTGTACCCCCTCATTCTCGATTCGGGCAGTTGGGCGAACAGGCCTCGAATGAAGGTGAAAACGCCGGTATACGTGGCCGGGTTGGATCGTGGAGTTCTCCCGATGGGCATCTGATCGATGTTGATCACCTTATCCACATACTCCAATCCCTCTATCCCCTCCAATGGGCCAGCCTTTTCCCGCGAATGATAAAGCCTCTGAGCCAAGGCCCTGTACAGGGTATCGATGACAAGGGTGCTTTTCCCCGAGCCGGAGACTCCCGTTACGCAGGTAAATAACCCAAGGGGAATCCTCACCTCGATGTTCTTGAGGTTATTCGCCCTTGCCCCCTTAATAACGAGGAACTTTCCTGCCGCGTTTCGCCGCCTCTTGGGAATGGGAATTGAAAGGTCTCCGGATAAGTACCTCCCCGTTATCGATTTCCTCGATTTGGATATCTCCCGCGGCATACCGGAAAAGATTACCTTCCCCCCATGTACTCCGGCTCCCGGACCCATGTCGATGACGTAATCCGCCGATCGGATTGTCTGCTCATCGTGTTCAACCACGATGACCGTATTTCCCATGTCCCGAAGGCCCTTGAGGGTGTTCAACAGTCGAATATTATCCCTCTGATGTAAGCCAATACTGGGCTCATCAAGGATGTACAAAACCCCCACCAAACTGGAGCCAATCTGGGTGGCCAATCGAATCCTCTGGCCCTCACCCCCCGATAGGGTCGTCACCGTACGGTCGAGGAAAAGGTAATCCAAACGCACATCCACCATAAACCTCAACCGCTCAGTGATTTCCTTGAGAATTCCCCTGGCAATCTTCATATCCCTTCTACTTAATGTGATGCCCTCGAAGTACCGCAGGAGATCCTTAACGGAGAGTTTGACGATATGGGCCAATGACATGTCGCCGATCTTGATAAAGAGGGCCTCCTTGCGTAATCTCGCTCCGCCACAACTCGGGCACGGAGAAGAGCTCATATACCTCTCCATCTCCTCCCGGAACTCCTCCCATCGAACCTCATGATACTTCCTTTCCAATTCGGGGATTACCCCTTCAACCCCATCCTCTCCATAGAGAAAAATCCTCTGAACCTCCTCCGGGAGATCCTTGAACGAAGTCCGTAAATCGACCCCCTTATCTCTGACCAGGTAATCCAAGGGCGCGGGGATCTTTTTTCTCCAGGGCACAATCGCTCCCTCCAAAACCGATAGGTTCTTGTCGGGGACGATCAGGTCTGGATCGAAATACATCTTCGTGCCCAATCCATTGCAGGCGGGACATGCCCCGTATGGACTGTTAAAGGAAAACATCCTCGGGGTGATCTCGGGATAGCTGGTCCCACAATCAATGCAGGCAAACCGTTGACTGAAGGTGACTTCTCTCGAATCCCCAATAATGGCCTTGATAATTCCATCCGCTAATTTGGAGGCCAACTCAAGGGAATCCGTAAGCCTCGTTTGGATTCCGTCCTTTACCATCATCCGATCAATGACCACATCGATATCGTGTTTTTTGTTCCTGGCCAGGTGAATCTCATCGCTCAGATCCCGTATTTCGCCATCGATCTTTACCCGAATGAATCCCTCTTTACGGAGATTCTCCAGTTCCCTCCGATACTCCCCCTTCTTTCCCCTCACAATGGGGGCCAAAAGGACCAGTCGCTCCCCAAGGGAACGGACCATGATCTGGTCCGCAATCTGCTGAATCGTCTGCGATGAAATCTCCTTGCCACACTCGTAGCAGTAGGGCTTTCCAATACGGGCGAACAGCAGCCGGAGGTAATCATAAACTTCCGTCACCGTACCCACCGTGCTCCGGGGGTTCTTGATAACAGTCCTCTGATCGATGGAGATGGCCGGCGATAATCCCTCTATGAGCTCTACATCCGGTTTTTCCATCTGCTCCAAGAATTGGCGGGCATAAGCCGAAAGGGATTCCACGTACCTCCTCTGCCCCTCCGCATAGATGGTATCGAATGCCAAGGAGGACTTTCCCGAACCGCTCAATCCGGTAATCACGACGAGACGATCCCTGGGAATTTCCACATCGATATTTCTAAGGTTATGGGCTTTTGCCCCCCTGATGATAATTTTTCCCGGCGCCATCGTTGTCGGATCCCCTTCGCTGGGCTCTGCTTAAGTCTAAGTATTTAATACTAATAGCAAAAAAATATTTTTGCGTAAAGAAGATAAAAACCTTGACAATGAAAAGCCACTAGGTATAATTGGGAAGTTTATTTTACTAAACTATTTTCTTCTTATACTATTCCTCAAAAGGAATCAACATGAAGATCGGAGAACGCATTAAAAACCTCAGGAAATTGAGCGCCTTGACCCAGGAAGAACTGGCCGAACGGGCGGGGTTAACCAAGGGTTTCATCTCCCAAGTCGAGCGCGACAGGACATCCATCTCCCTTGACAGCCTCGTGCAGATTCTCGAAGCCCTCGGTGAAAATATCTCCGAATTCTTCTTGGACATCGAGGAGAGGGATATCGTCTACCGAAAAGAGAACAGGGTCGAAATAGAGAAGAAGGGGTTGAGCAAGTTCGAGTTGCTCATACCGGGCTCCACCAATAAGAAAATGGAAGCCGTTATGGTGACATTGAAACCGGGTGAGGAGACAGAAGTCGAGGAGCCCCATGAAGGGGAAGAAATGGGGTTCGTCCTGCGGGGCAGGGTAGAAATCCAACTGGGAAAGCAGGCCCACAGGGCTAAAAAGGGCGAATGTTTCTATTTTGCAGCGGAGCGAGATCATTCCCTGAGCAATATTGGTGCTCGGGATGCCGTCTTGCTGTGGATCACCTCTCCACCATATTTCTGACCCTCGTCGAAAACTCAATGGAAAGGAGGGTAGAAGGATGAAATCTCTGGGGCGTCATCTCTTGACGGAATTTTATGGTTGTGATCGCGAAACCCTCAATGATTCGGACCGCATCAAGAAAATCATGGAAGGAGCGGCGATCACCAGCGGAGCATCCATCGTGCAGAGCGTATTCCACCTCTTCAACCCCCACGGGGTAAGCGGCGTTGTGGTCATCGCGGAATCCCATTTGACAATCCATACGTGGCCCGAATACGGGTATTCCGCCGTTGACATCTTCACCTGTGGGGAAGAAGTAGATCCCTGGAGAGCCTACCATTACCTGAAGGAGAAGCTCGGTGCCGCTTCTACCTCCACCGTGGAGATGCTCCGAGGTAGGATTGACACGGATGGTGAGGAGTTACGACACAAGCCCCTGGGACCGCAGCAAGAAGAATACTCGCCGGGGCTAAGTCCTTCGACTAATAAGTTCGATGACGAACTTATTCACTCAGGACTTAGTGCTGCCCTCGGCCATGAGCGCTCGGGCCGAATGGAGTAAACGTTTGCACAGATCCTGCTCCGGAAAATACGTCACCGTAATTGCAAATCGAAGCACTAAGCCGTGATTCACACAATTCCCAAAACCTATTTTTTCGTCAGCGGTTCCTCCGAAGGGTATACTCCCCTGAATGCCTTTGATGGGGCTTTGCTCAACGCTGGCGTCGGAAATACAAACCTCGTCAAGGTCTCCAGCATTATCCCCCCTCACAGCAAGGAAATCCAACCCATCACATTCCCCCAAGGAACCATCGTGCCCACAGCCTATGCTCATATCAGCAGTGACATACCCGGGGAGATTATATCAGCTGCTGTGGCCATTGCTCTCCCAAAGGACGACCACCAACCGGGGTTGATCATGGAATATTCAGCCCAGGGGCGCAAGGAGGAGATAGAGCTCATCGCTCAAAATATGGCGCACGAGGGAATGAAGATGCGCGAACAGGAAACGAGGGAAATCAAGTCTATCTCCGCCGAATATAAGGTCAAAAAAATTGGGGTGGCCTTCGCCGCCGTAATCCTGTGGCAATAGAAATGGATTTCTGGTTTACCGAGACCGTTCATGACGCCGTTGGCAATACGATAAAGGCGAAGGAGCGGATATTCAGTGGCCGAAGTGAATACCAAGAAATCGAAATCGTGGATACGTACCAGTTCGGGAGAATCCTCATCCTGGAGGGTTCGGTTCAACTCACGGAAAAGGACGAATTCACGTATCATGAAATGATTTCCCATGTCCCCCTTTTTACCCATCCGAATCCCGAGCATGTTCTCGTCATTGGGGGCGGCGATGGAGGGACGATTCGAGAGGTGGTGAAACATCCGACCGTTACCCGGGCCGAGCTAGTGGAGATCGATGCACTGGTAATCGAGAAGAGCAAGCAATTCCTCCCCTTCGTGAGCTGTGAGATGGAGAATCCACGGGTGGAGGTCATCATCGGGGATGGCATTGAGTACGTCAAAGCGCATAGGGGATCCTTTGATGTCATTCTCATCGATTCGACTGATCCGGTCGGACCGGCAGTAGGCCTTTACCGGAAAGAGTTCTTCCAAGACATCTACAAAGCCTTGAAGGACGATGGAATAATGGTCGGCCAGTCCGAGTCCCCCTTTTTCGACCAGGGCATCGTCAGGGAGCTCTACGCCACGCTAAAACCCCTGTTTCCCATCCGGAAGATGTATCTAGCACCGGTCCCCTCTTACCCCAGTGGGTTCTGGAGCTTTGCATTCTGTTCCAAGAAGTACGATCCGATTTCGGATAATCGGTGCGAGGACCTGGGGCGCCTCAATCTCACTATGAGGTATTACAACGAAGCCGTCCATCGAGCCGCCTTTGCCATTCCCAATTTCATCCAAGAATTGATCGCATGACGGACTTTCTCCAAAACCGCTTCCTATCCGGGGACTTCCCGTACGAGAAATGCGAAATATGCATTGTCGGTCTTCCCTACGATGGGACTTCCTCGTATCGCCCAGGTGCCAGGTTCGCGCCCAATGCCATCCGTAAGGCCTCCTGGGGTATGGAGACGTATAGTCCCAATCTCCGGCGAGATCTGGACGATTTGAATATATGCGACCTCGGGGATCTGGAAATCCCGTTCGGGAATAAGGAAATGGCCCTCGCGAAAATCAGAGAGGCCATTGAGAAAATCATCAGCGATGGAAAATACCCCGTTTTCCTCGGCGGTGAACATCTGATCACACTGCCCGTTGTCGAGGGGTTTCGAAAGCGTTTTCGTGACGTAGCCGTGGTTCAATTCGATGCGCACACGGATCTCAGGGACAAATACCTGGGGGAAACCCTTTCCCACAGCACGGTCATGAGGAGGGTCTTAGAGGTCGTCGGAACGGACCAACTCTTTCAGTTCGGCATTCGCTCCGGAAGCAGGGAGGAGTTCAGCTATGCCAATGACATTGGGAGCCTCTATGACTTCAGCGATAATGGGTTCCACAGGGCCCTGTCCAACATCAAGGACAAACCCGTCTACATAAGCCTGGATTTAGACGTCCTTGATCCAAGCATTCTTCCCGGGACGGGGAATCCCGAACCCGGGGGAATCGACTTCAGCGAAATACTAAGGGCCCTCCAAATCCTCGGGAAAGCCCGGGTAATCGGGTTTGATGTCGTCGAACTTTCGCCCAATCACGACCCGTCGGAGGTTTCATCCATCGTAACCTCAACGCTGGTCCGTGAGATGATCTTGAATTATTGGTCAAAATAGGTTATGTAGTTAAATTCGATTCGATTAAAAGCTGAGGTTACGCTTCACGAAATCGGTTTAAAAGCATAGGAGAAAGATGAAGGAAGAATCGGGGGAAGTATGGCTAACATCACCATGAAAGAGATGCTCGAAGCGGGGGTCCATTTTGGGCACGAAACGAAGAGGTGGGATCCAAAGATGAAGTCTTATATCTACGCGGCCCGAAATGGAATCTATATCATCGACCTCCAAAAAACGGTCCAGCTATTCAAGGAGGCCTTCAATTTCGTACGCGATCTTGCCTCAAAAGGGGAATATATCCTCTTTGTAGGGACGAAAAAACAGGCACAGGATTCCATATATGAAGAGGCAACACGATGCGACATGTTCTATGTGAACCGGCGATGGTTGGGAGGAATGCTCACCAATTTCCAAACCATCAAGAAGAGCATCGACCAACTGATCAAATTGGAGGCGATGAAGAACGAGGATATATACGCCCGCCTCCCGAAAAAAGAGGTATTACAGTTGGAGAAACAACGGAAGCGGTTGGAAAAATCCCTGGGAGGGATAAAGAATATGGATAGGCTTCCAGGAGCCGTTTTCGTCATTGACCTCAAGAAGGAGCGAATCGCGGTAAGCGAAGCACGGAAATTGGGAATCCCATCGGTTGGCGTCGTGGATTCCAACTGTGATCCCGATGAAGTTGATTACATTATTCCGGGTAATGACGATGCGATAAGGGCAATACGCCTTTTCTCAAGCAGAATTGCCGACGCCGTAATTGAAGGGAGACAGCTTTACGAAAAGGCCCTCCAGGAGGAACAACCTGAGGAGGAAGCCGAGCCACGAGAAGGAGCGCCTGCGGAAGCTCCCCCCCCCGAGGCGGCGAGAGAGGAGCCTGTTGTGGACTCCCCTTCTGAGCAGAAGAAGGAACCGGGAAAACCA
>DAOVIU010000109.1 GCA_030673585.1 Pseudomonadota bacterium
CCCCTCATGGACCACTGCCTCGCAGTCGTCGTTGGTCATTTCGGTTTCCCAATTGTTGATTCGAACGTAGACGACGGATCCACCCTCTCCGGCATACTTCAAGTTCTCCCTGGTCATTTCACGGGCCTTCGGTTTTTCCGCGGGGGGAACGGAATCCTCCAGGTCCAGGGTAATGATGTCTGCTGGGATGGAGGGAGCCTTGGAAACCAATTTTTCGTTATTTCCCGGAATGTAAAAAACGGATCTCATTACAGCCATTGGAACACCTCCTATCAAGTGCTTAATGGGTATTTAAGCGTTAGGCTTTGAGCAATCGTTTAATGGTTGGGGCGATTTCGTCGGGCCGGTCAACCACATGTACTCCGGCCTCTTTGAGCGAGCTTATCTTGTCCTTGGCCGATCCCTTTCCCCTTTCGACGATACTGCTCGCATGGGAGAATCGCATGCCTTCGGGAGCCCATGCACCGGCGACGTAGACGACCAGAGGCTTGGTAAATCTCTTTTCCCGCACTGCTGACGCGGCTTCCTCCTCATAGGGGCCGCCAATTTCCCCGAAGATGGCAACGGCTTTAGTATCCTTATCCTCCTGGAAGAGGGGAAGTATGTCCCCCATAGACTGTCCCACGATCGGTTCTGTTCCAATATGTACCACCGTGCTGACCCCCAGGCCTGCTTCCTTAATGGTCCATGGGACCGTGCCGGACTGTCCCCCACTTCGGGAGATGACCCCAACGGGGCCAGGTACGAAAACCGCCTTAGCGAATTCGGGGCTACCCCCGAGCCAGCCGGCAACAGCAATACCGGGGCTCAAGATTCCGATTGCACCCGGCCCCAACAGACGCGTACCCTTCAGTTTGGCATATGCCATCATCTCGAGAATATCGTAGAGGGGCACCCGTTCCACGGGCATAACGATAAACGAAATTCCGGAATCCATGGCCTCCAAAACAGCGTACTTGAGGGCCGGCCCGGGAACGAAGGTGACGCTAGCGTCTACGGTTCCCTGAGCGCTGACCGCCTCCTCCACCGTGTTGTAAACGGGTATTCCGGCCACCTCCTCTCCGCCACGCCCGGGGGTAACTCCGGCTACCACCTTTGTGCCATAGCCTTTCATAAATGCGGCCCGTGCCGATCCCTCCCTACCCGTGATGCCCTGAACCAATACCTTTGTATCCTTTCTGAGTAGAATAGCCATTTTCCTCACCACCTTTTAGGTTAATCCGTGTTTTCTCCGGTATTCATCTAACCCTGGGATTGGAACCTCGATTTTTATCGCCTTGTTTCCCCTGAACCAGCACTCGTACTCGCATGCCAGACACTCCGTCCCGACGCGTTTCGTGAATTCAGCATCTCCTGCCGGGGCGGGTTTGCCATTCTTGATAACCAGGATTCCTCGGTCGTAGGTTTTGCACGCCTCGGCGCACACGTGGGTTTTGCAGTCGACGCACTTGCTGTCATCGATGATTACCTTAATAGTCCTCTCCTCAAATTCTATCATCAGTCTATCCCTCCTTTACTCCTCTCTCCTTTCGATATTCCTCGATGAGGGCCTTCATCCTTTTGGCCAGGAATTCCGTTTCATACACCTTCTCGCTTCCGTAGATTTCGACACGCGCTGGTAGATCCTTCGTCCCCTCGTGCAAGATCTCCAGGGATTCCTTCTCCTTGTTGCCGCAGAGCAGGAGCACAACGGGAAACCCAGGCTTATCCATCAGATCCTCCCTGAGGGCTTTTACCACCCCATGGGCATGATGCCATTGTTCCTGGTTCGCCACGATGAACCCTCCGAGCATATAGCCCTCGATGCCGACCTGGGATAGGATGACTTTGACCGCTCGGTAGACCTTTGCAGCCGTTGGGTTTCCACTGGTATCGGCGTAGTCGGCGATCTTCAACCCCTGTCGGTTCAAGGCATCCACCCCCAAAATGGCGCCACCCCCTCCTATTCCATGGTAGCCCACCACGCCCAACTCCTTGATTTCCGGGATCATTTGTGCGATATAACAGGTTCCCCGGAGATCCCCCTCCTCGATCTGCCAGGCTATCTTGTCCAATTCCGTAGGCGGCGTGGAGGACTCACGGGCGACATCGATACCCAGTTCGGGATGGCGGAATACCGACGAGTCGTCAATGGACATACGGCAATCCGCAGCGTAGATCTTTCCATCCTTGGTTAAGACGAGGGGATTAATCTCGGCCGTCCGGCAATTATACCCCTTGAAGGTTTCATACAATCCCAGGATGGCTTGGGCGATAGCCGGGAGGAGCTGGGTCGGAACCTTTAACTTGATGGCAAGGTTGAGCGCATCATAGAAGTGGAGTCCCCGAAGCACATCCACGTTCATCTGGGCGATCTTATCTTCGGGCACCTCTTCGATGTCCACGCCTCCCTCGGAGCTGAACATAATGACGGGAGCTCGGACCTCCCTCGAGGCGTCGATGATCACGCCGGCGTAAAACTCTTTGTCGATATCCAGTTTCTCCTCGACAAGCACCCGTTCCACCGTGAGGTCCTTAATCTCAGACCCCAAGAGTTTACCTGCAACCTTTTCCGCCTCCTCCGGATTTTGGGCGAACTGGATGCCCCCCGCTTTTCCGCGTCCCCCAGCCCAAATCTGCGACTTGATGGCAACGGGTTTTCCCACCTTCTCCGCTACCTTCCTCACTTCCTGGGGGGTTGTTGCAACCTCTCCCTCAGGGATTGGCACTTTGGCCTTTTTCAGTAACTCTTTTCCCTGATATTCGAATAATCGAGCCATGGTAACCTCCTAAAGCTACTTCTCGTCTTGATGGGTCCCAATGATTTTTCGGATTACGCGCATCACCTCCCTCCTTCAATCTCACTAGTGATCCAGGTAAATAGGTTTTAGTAGTTCGTCCATGGTATTTTTCCGTTGTCGCGGAGTATGGATCCTCATACATGATGCTCAAGCAGGGGCGTGCTGCTTTAATACTTCAGGGCAGCGATGCGATTTCGCGCCGCCGTGACCGCCATCCTTGTCCTGGCGGCTGTTACGTTATCCCCAAGATCTCCTTGGCCTTTTCGGCACCCGAAACGGCATCCTTGCCATAGGCGTCTGCTCCAATTTCATCGGCGAATTCCTGCGTCACGGGAGCTCCCCCCACGATGGTCTTAACGTCGTCCAAAACCCCCTTCTTTTTCAGGAGTTGAATCGTATTTTTCATTTCGAGCATGGTCGTTGTCAAAAGAGAGGAAAGACCCAGTATGTCCGGTTCATGGGCCTTTATGGCTTCTTCAAATTTCTCCGTTGGAACATCGATGCCCATATCGATGACCTGAAAGCCCCACCCCTCGAACATCATGGCTGCGAGGTTTTTCCCGATGTCATGGAGGTCGCCCTTCACCGTACCGATGACGATCTTCCCCGCGGGCTTCGCCCCTGTTTCCGCAATTTTGGGTCTCAAGAGGTCCAAACCCGCATGCATCGCCCTCGCTGCCATCAGTACCTCTGGGATGTAGATCTCGGCCGCCCTAAATTTTTGTCCGACCCTTTCCATTCCCGGAATCAGCCCGTTATTGAGAATTTCAAGGGGTGGAACCCCCTCATTCAGATCCCTTTCAACAAATGTCGTCATCATTTCCCGGTTGCCACCCATCAGGGCATCGAAATACTGTTGAGCAATCGTCATTTTTCGGCCTCCTTCTCAATATGACAACTCAGCAGCTGATGGGGTATCGGCCATATTCCATCACCGCCTCAAGCAGCGCCTTATAATTCTCCATGGGGACGCAATTGGTAATGGAATTACTGCTTGCTACGCAGTAACCACCTCCGGGCCCAATATCCCGAAGGGGAAGATAAGGGCCTACCGTACCTTTTTATCGGGCCCTCTCCACGATTTTACCCAATCGTGGAATTTCATGTCAGCCGGATGCATGATCTGAGATGGCGTGAAGATCTCTACCGGTTTGATGGTAACGAAATCGTACGGGTTGTCATGGGTGGTGATGCCCATGAAGAAATTACAAACCTGGTAGTTGTCTTTCCGGTAACCTCGGTAGCCGGAAAGGGAGGGGACCATTATTCCTCTCAGGGCAGCTGCAATTTCCTTTTTGGACGGCCACTTTCCCGTTATAGCGTGACACTTCTCCACCGCCGCTTTATATGCTTGCAGGGTGAAATATGCGTGATCACATTCATAGGGTGGATATTCCTTGTACTTGCTCACGTAGGTTTTGGCGAAGTTGGTATTGAGTGGCCACGCATCCGTCCACCCGAAGTAGTAGCAGTTGTAGCCCAGTATGAGGCCCTCCTGCGTGAAGCTCTTTTTGAGGGTGTAGTGGACGCCACCGCCCGTGGTGAAACAACCGTTAATCTTGTCGAATAATCCAGCAGTTGTCGCCTGCTTCATGAAAATGGCCGTATCCCCTGACCAAAAGCTACTCATGATGAGATCTGGGTTGGCCTTCTTGAGCGCCGCAATATGAGAGGTAAAATCCGTACCCCCCAGCTTTGGCCACAGGGCTTCCACAGGTCTCAATTCCGGGTTAAAATACTGCAGGACGGTCAGGTATGCTTCCCAGCAGTTCCTCCCATATGAATAATCGTTATTGATGCCGGCAACTGTCTTAACCTCCGGAAAGTATTTTGCCGTCATGAGCGCACCGGCAACGGCTTCCAATTCATTATAGACGCTTCTGAAACCAAATTCAGCCTTGGGCATCGTCTCTTCCAGGCCTTTTTGGGTGGTCGCGTCATGTGACAGCCACAACTGTCCCAACTGTTCGGCCACGGGTCCGACTGCCTGTCCATTTCCCATGGAAAATAAGCCTGAAATGACATCCACTTTTGTTGAAAGGGTCAACTTCTTAAATCTCTCCACCGTATTTTTGGCCGATGATTCTTCTTCCAGGTATAATTTTACCTTTCTGCCAAGGATTCCCCCGGCAGCGTTGACTTGATCACGCCAAATTTGGCAAGCCCTCCATGCTGAAATACCCGGAACCGCAGCGACCCCTTTCTGAAAAGCCATGACGCCGATTTTTATCGGTTCCTTGGGGACACCTGCCAGTGGCCCCGCGTAGGCCTTTCGTTTGCCCAATCCGGTGAGCATCGCTGTACCACTTAATACAGCTCCCCCCGTTTTTAAAAAATCGCGCCTCGTCTTTTCCACAATTTCCCTCATTTCTTTAGTTTGGGAAATTTGAAGCTTCTAAAATGTGATATGGCTTTCCTTCATCTTCGTCCTAGAGTAAACAACGTGGACCTTATACCAAATGGGGCGGGATATGTCAATCTCACGGGCATTGGAAATTCTGGCTATAAGGTTGAGTTTCTTGACAAATCAGTGGATTTTTGTAAAATGTTAAAATCATTGGGGTTTCCGAGAATAACCGGGTGCAAAATGGACATCGGGGAATTCGAATTTCCAGAAGGACCTTACTACGAGAAGAACCACTTTTGGGCCAGGGTTGAAGGCGATCTCGTAGTCATGAGGATGAACGATTATGCCCAGAAGATGGCCGGGGATATTGTCTACGTGGGTCTCCCCCCTGAGTGGAAAAAACTCACCCAGGGGAAGAGCGTTACCAAGCTGGAGTCGGGGAAGTGGCTGGGGAAGGTATTTGCCGTGGTGAGCGGTGAATTGGTGGAGGTGA
>DAOVIU010000034.1 GCA_030673585.1 Pseudomonadota bacterium
CAACGAACTATCCTTCAACGCTGAGTGATAGAGCCGGGCCTTCTCCCGACGGAGGCGGTTCCAGCGATCCAACTTCTTGAGCTTTACCCTCAATATGGCCGCCTGGATCTCATCGAGACGGCTATTGAGCCCCTTCATGACGAAGGTGTACTTGTCGGCCTGCCCATATGTGCGCAGCAATTTCAATCTCCCAAAGAGATTCTCATCATTGGTAACCACCATACCTCCGTCTCCATAAGCGCCCAGATTCTTGCTGGGGTAGAAGCTGAAACACCCCACCTGCCCCATGCCTCCCGCCTTTATCCCCTTCCGCCTGGGGCCATCATCTCCGAGGCCCGTAAAGTACTCGGATCCGTGTGCCTGACACGCATCTTCGATCACCGCTAGTCCATATCGGGAGGCCAGCTCCGAGATGGGATCCATATCCGCCGGAAATCCATAGAGGTGGACGGGAAGGATTGCCTTTATTGGCCTTCCCGTCTTCTTGTCAACAGGCTTCCCCGTTCCTTTATCGACATTACAGCCGGCCTTCAGGAACTCCGCCAGCTTCTCCGGATCCATGGTGTAGGTCTCTGGATCGATGTCGATAAAGCGGGGGCTAGCCCCCGCGAAGGTAATGGCCAAGGCGGTGGCAATGAAGGTGTTGGCCACCGTAATCACCTCATCACCTTGGCCGATGCCACAGGCCAAAAGGGCCAGATGCAACGCATCCGTCCCCGAGGCTACTCCGACACCGTACCGGACACCGATATAGCGGGCGAACTCCCCCTCAAGGGATTCCACGTTCTTCCCCAAGATGAATTGGCCGTTTTGGAGGCATTGGGCCAAGAGGTCCATGACCTCTTCCTCGATTTCCCTAAATTGAGGCCTCAAATCCACGAACGGTTTCATCGCTACCAGTAATGAGCCTTGTATTCTCGGTAGAACTGAATGGTCCTCTCCAAGCCTTCCCTCAAGCTCACCTGGGGCTGCCATCCCAACATCCCCTTAATCTTGGATATATCAGTATAGTAGTCCCCCGGTTCCACTTCCTTTCTCTCCTGGGTGAACTCGGCAAACTCATAGCTGCCGGTTTTTGCTACCTCCACGATCAGCTTGGCGAGGTCGACGAAGCTGGTAGGAACACCTGTGCCGACGTTGAAGACGTCACCATAAGCTGCATCAGAGGATGCAACCCTCAACAGACACTCCACCAGATCATCTACGTAGAGGAAATCCCTGACGATCCTTCCATCGCCGAAAACGGGAATCATTTCGCCGTCCATGGCCTTTCGGATAAACCAATTCACCACCCCGAATTCATCGTGTTGCATTTGATGCCTCTGCCCATAGGTGATCATTATCCGCAAGCAGGTCCCTTCGATCCCATGGATATCCCGGTAGACCAACACCATCTTTTCCGCCGTTAGGTTGGTGACGGCGTAGATCCCCTTGGGATTAGTAGGGTGGTCCTCGGCGACGGGAAGCTTCACGCTTTTCCCGTATTCTCCTCTCGTACCCGCGAAGATGATCCTCGCCGCTCGGTTTAATTTCCGGCAGGATTCCAGCAAGACCAGCGTCCCCCTGCAATTGATGTCAAGGTCCTGAATGGGATCCCTGACGCTCTCCACGTGGTTTACCTGTCCGGCAAGATGGAAGATGTAACTCTGATCCTTCACGAGATAGTTCGTGGAGAGCTCATCACGAACGTCGCTGAAGTTGATGTGTACTCGGCCGGCTATCTCTGAAACATTGAATACGTTACCCCCCTGTCTCGGCATCATGTTATCGACAAGGGTAACATCTGCTCCTGAGTTTACGAGTCGTATAGCCAAATTTGAGCCGATGAACCCCAGCCCTCCCGTGATGAGGACTCTTTTGCCGGAAAAGGTGTTTTTGTAGCCCTCCATCCTATCCCCCGTCATCCCCCCGTTCGGATGTCTTCTCCAATTCCCATAGCTTGGCGTATTTGATGAAGACATAAAACATGGTTGAAACTGCTATAATAAACCCCGGCAGCCCATCCCTAAATCCCGCCTTGAAAAGATATTCCTTCAGAAAGCGGAATGGGGGCCGTAGCAGAAGCTTGAACAGGCTGAACTTTTTCCCGGAGCGAATCATGTCCTCGGCGGCAGTCCGCGAATACCTGTCGATGGTCTGAATCTGGTCCGAGATGTCTCGATAGGTGTAATGGAGGTAATGGTGGTCCAAATGCTTAACCTTGCCATCCACAGCCACCTTAGCGTGAAGATCTCCCGCCCACTTTCCCCTATCCCTCCGATAGAGACGGATCTCATAGTCGGGGTACCATCCGCCGTATTTAATCCATCGGCCCAGGTAGAAGGTGCGGCGATGACAGATGTATCCATCCCACTCTCCGTGATTCTGCTCCAATTCGTTCCGAATCTCATCAACCAATTCAGGGGAAACGACCTCGTCCGCGTCCACAAACATGATCCATTCGTTTTCGGTCAAATCCGCCGCGTACTGATATTGCTCTCGGTGGCCGGCCCATTTCTTCCGGTAAACCTTATCGGTGAATCCCTTAGCCAGCTCATAGGATCCATCGTCGCTAAAGGAATCGACCACAATCAGCTCGTCCGCCCACGGGAGGCTCTTGAGGCACTGTTCAATGGTTCTCCTGTTATTGTAGGTCAAAACGTAAACCGAAACCGGCACCATAGATCAATCCCCCGGGATGATTTTGGCCAAGGCTTCCTGCACGTCATCCGTGCTGATTAAATCCATACACCGGTGATCGGTCGGGCAAACCCTTTTAAGACAAGGACTGCAGGAAACCTCCTTTCGCACAATAAGATGTCCATTTCCGCAGGGACCCGTGGTGGCCGGATCCGTTGAGCCGAATATGGCCACCACAGGGGTCTTAACCGCGGCGGAGATATGCATGGGCCCCGTATCATTGGTAACCACCGCATCACAGCTTTCCATGAGAGCAGCGAGCTGAGAAAGGGTCGTCGATCCGGCTAAATTCACGGCCTTGCCATCAATCCCCTGGGCCATCACGGCGGCCAATTCCCGTTCCCTTTGGCTTCCGAAGATCAAGATACCAGCTCCGTAGTCCCGCCATAGCCTCGTCCCCAGAGCGCTGAAACGATGGGGATCCCAGCATTTCGCCGAGCCATACGTCGCCCCTGGATTGAACCCAACCAAGGGATGACTATCCTCCATTCCGCAAGAACGGAGAAACCCATGGGCCCATCGCCTCAACTCAGAGGCCACCTCGATCACGGGAAGATCCCCATCCGGAATTCCCCCCATGGACTCGAGTAAGTGGAGGTAATACTTGGTACGGTGAACCCGCAATAACGCGTCGGTCCGGTCTGCTCCATGGGTCAGGAGGAAACCGCGCCCCTCATCCCTATAACCAACCCGAATGGGAATTCTAGCCAGGGAGGCTATGAATGCCGAACGAAAGGATCTGGGGAGGATGAGCGCCACATCGAACCCCCGTCGGCGCAGAGAGACCACCGTGCCAAGGTCACCGGCCCACCGATAAAACCCCTTCCGGGGTTGATAGGGGATGACCTCGTCGATATCGACGATCTCCCTGAGCATATCTCCCAAATGCCCCCTGGTCAAAAGGCCAATGTGTGCCTCTGAAAAGAGCCTCCTCAGACCCCGTATAGTCGGCAAACTCAAGACCGTGTCGCCAACCCAGCTGGCCCCTATCACCAAGATATTCCGAGCGTCTATCATTCCCTCCCTATCCACCGGAGCCGTCCTTCATTTTCAAAAGCGTCTTTACGGCATCGAGGACATCTTGGCTGCTGATGGCCTCCATGCACATGACATCCTCACATCTCCTATTGCGGCAGGGGCTGCATGGCAGATCCTTTCGGACAATGACATGGGGCGTTCCCTCATACGGCGCATTCACGATGGGATCGGTGGGGCCGTAGATTCCCACAACGGGGGTCTTAACGAGGGAGGCGATGTGCATGGGGCCGGTATCGCTTCCCACGTACACGTTGCATCTCCTGAATATCTCCACCAGCTGTTTGAGGGAATGTGTTTCGGGGGCAACCACGGAATTCCCTCGCATCCGGCCCCTTACCTCATCCACCATCGCCCTCTCCCCGGGACCCCAGGTGAAGAGAATTGAAGCTTTCAGCTCCTCTACAAGTCGATCGGCCAGTTCGCTATATTTAGCAGGCGCCCACCGCTTATAGGATGTTTTTGGACTCGTCCCCGGATGGATGGCAACCAGCGGGCCGGAAGTCGGGGACCATCGATCTCGGAAAAATTGGTCCACATAATCCACGTCTTCCTGGGATACACGGATGTCAGTACCCCTTCTCCCGCCGTCCAACCCCAGGTAGCTGAGCAGAACCAGGTTTCTCTCAAAACGGCTTATGCGGTCAGATCCGGGGATCATCCTGCGATTATTAAAAAGGTAGTTCCACTCCTTGCAATATCCCCGGCCGAATCCCACCCGATCTTTGGCTCCGCTTACATAGCTGATCAGCCCGCTCTTCAAAATACCGTGGAAGTCAAAGGCGATATCCCAATGCTTGCTCCTGAGCTCCTTGGCGAATCGATATACCTCCCCAATGGTCCTCAAGAAGGTAAGGGGGTTGAGGATGCCCTTTTTCCATCTCTCCCTCTGGAAGACGATGGTCTCATCGATCTCGGGCTGACATGCCAAGACATCCCGCGCCTTCTCCTCTAACACCCAGCCGATGTGAGCCTTCGGAAATCTATCCCTTAAGGCATTGGCCGCGAGGAGGGTTCGTACCACATCTCCGATAGCGCTCAACCGAATGATCAATATCCTGTCGCTATCCTTCGTAGCCGTTCCGTTCATAGGCATCGTAGTCCACTCATCGACGTCATACGAGGAGGGGAGAAATCCCTTTCCCCTCCGTTGTCCCCAATCCAGGGAATCCTCATTCTTGGTCCGAATAGACATCCGTTAAGTAATCGTTCTCCCCCTTTAGATACGCCCTGGCACTTGAGAATTCATAGTCGGTCTCTTTTTTCACGATCCCCCTTCGTACTGGATTTTCGAATATGTACCGAATTTTCCCCTTCAAGTCCACCTCGTCCTCAACGCTGTACCCGAAAAATTGTCTCTGCCAGACCTTCCCCCTCTCCCCCCGCATCATGAAATACTTGCGACCGAAGCTCCCCTTGATGGCCTTCATCACCTCCGACAGATCATATTTATCGTTGGGCTCAATCAAAAGATGAATGTGATCCGGCATTACCACATAGCTATAAATCTTGAAGCCCAACAACGGCTTATAGTAACGCAAGGTATTCAAGAAAAAGTGGGCCCCGCCCGGATCCCTAAAAATCTGCCGTCTCTTATCCGTATTGGTGGTCACGAAATAATACATCCTTCCCCTACTCCTTTTTATACGCTAAGACCCTAACAACCCATAAACTATTGAGCGATATTTTTATCACAAATACCCTCTCCATGTCAATTTTTCCCAATAATTTCAAAGGGATTATGTAAATTAATATCTAGACATTAGCTGAGTAATCATCATCCCCCTGACGTAGTCCATAAAATGAAATGGAGGGAATGGAAGGAGATCTCCTACGGTCCTGGTTGGACAGGCCAAACCTCTACGCCTACCGCTGACGAACGCCAGGAGGAAATATGAAAATCGAATTGAAGGGGGCTGAGCGAAGGATCGTTGGAATTGGAGGCAATGTGAAATGTCAACTCTTCAACTTGTTCAGGAATTTATCCGGCATGCTCGTGGGGTTTCCCCTTTTATTGAGGCAGAGGTGTCGCGTCTCACCGTCGACAACGACCTCTTGGGTCTCCTTTTTCAGAATGCGATACCCAAAGGTCACCATCCTCGTTTTCACATCCTTCAGATATGTCCGAACAACGATCACCTCATCGTATCCCACCGATCCCTTATACCTGCATCGAAGGTCAACCACTACCAGCCTGTATCCCAATTCCTCAAGCTCCCTGTAGCTGAACCCCTTCTCCCGACAGTATGCAGAACGTCCCACCTCGAACCAGACGACATAACTGCCGTAGTAGGCCACCCCCATCTGATCCGTTTCGGCATAGCGTACTCGAACATCGACATCCACATAATTCCTCTGATCGATCTCCCTACCCACCTCCATATTCTCGCCGCAGACCCCTGTTTGGTAATCCCTTTGGTGAAGATCAATCTATGATTTCCGGCATCCCACCGGGGTTTGGGAGTGAGATATGCCCAACGCGCTAACATTATTGATCGAACTGATAGACTACCTCCCCCTTTTTAACCAACCCGAGTTCCCTTCGGGCCAGTTCCTCGATGTATTTCTTATTAGTCCTTAAATTCTCGATCTCGGTTCTCAGCCTTTCGCTTTCCCGCTGCAGCTCCATATTAGTCCTTTCGATCTCCTTGAGCTCCTTTCTCAGACGGTAGACCTGCAAGAGCCCCTTATTTCCGAAAAAGGCAAAGAAGATCATCACCGATATGAGCAAGAGTATCGGGATAAGGATTCTCCTGTTCGACCCCTTCAAAAGTCCCACTGCCTATTGCCCCTACTTCAACCTGAATTTGACGGTAATAGTGCCCCATTGGGCAACCGTTAACTCGCTCTCGTCCAAAGGATCGAATCGCCACTGTTTCATATAGTTTATGGCGATACGTTCCAATTCCGCATATCCTCTGAGCAGGGGAGCCACGCTCCCCACCGATCCATCGGGGAGCACCCAAAACTTCAGCTCAACTTCCCCTTCCCTGTCGATTTTCACATCGGGGATTTCCGGTTTATAGAGGACTTTCCTCTTCCCCGCCGGGCCTTGAATCCCACTGGTATCCTTCTTTGTACCTTGCACGCGTGGTCTTTTGGATTGGGCTGGACTCATCAGCCGGGCGATGATCCGCTGGGTGCCCTCATCTTCGAGAATTCGCCCTTTGGGATTCTTCATCTCACCCACACCTCCGGACAGCAACCTCCCCCGATAATTGCCCAAAGGCCTTGAGGACTCTCGGAACAATCTGTCCAACTCGTTAAAAAAGGGGGAACTCCTCAATAATCTCACCCTTTCCTCGAGGGTAGTCTCCTCCTTCCCCTGGGGAATGAGAAAAAAGGGGCTCGGAACATCGACGCTCTCGCCCAAGCTCAGCTCCTTCAGCTTGCTCATGAGGAAATCCTCGCGTCTCTTGCGATCATCGACGAGGAATTTCTTGATCAATTTCTCCTTCTGTCCCTCCCCTTCTTCCACCTTTTTGATGAAGGGCTCTAAATAGAGCTGCTTCGGCTCCACCAACTCGATGGGAAAAAACCTCAGCTTGGTCACCGCGAAATAATTGGGCACCAATAACACAAAGCTGAGGTGCATGAGGAGGGATACCAGTAAGAAAAGGAACAATTTCATGAAGGCAATGCTCGAGATCTATTTCTTCCCCTCTTTTGGCCTCGTGGCGATGGCCAACTTATTGAAACCAGATGTCTTGGCTACATCCATGACCTCTACCACTTTCCCATGGGGTACCCGTTCGTCCGCCTGAATGATGACCATCCCTTCCCGACTCTCCCTGGCGGCCTTTTTGAGATACTTTCGCAGTTCCTCGATACTTACCAGCTTCTGTTCCACGAAGATCTTATCGTCCTTGGTCATCACCACCCTGACCTCTTTCTTTTCCCTGGAGATCTCCGTCGATGAGGATTTGGGAAGCTTTACCTTGATCCCCGGGGCTACGATGAAGGTGGTGGAGAGCATGAAAAAGATGAGCAATAAGAAGACGACATCCACAAGGGGCGTCAGGTCAAACTTCGAATCCTCTCTTTTCATCGGTTTAAATCGCATAACCCACCCCCTTCTCCCAATCAGCCCAATCGTCGATTCCTGTTGTTACCTCTGCTTGAGCAGATCAACCATCCGTATGGAGTGTTCTTCCATCTCCACGATTAAGGCATCCGCCTTATTGGCAAGATATCGGTAGAGTACAAACGTCGGAATAGCGACCACCAGCCCCGCCGCTGTTGTGATCAAGGCCTCTGAAATTCCACCTGCAAGGCTACTGGGGTTTCCGACGCCTTGAATTGATATGACGTTAAAGGCCTTGATCATCCCGACAACCGTCCCCAATAACCCCAAGAGGGGGGCAATGGCTGCAATAGTCCCAACCACATTGATATACCTTTCGAGGGTCGACGCCTCCCTCCGCCCGATCTCCTCGATGCTTTCCTTAACGATCTCCCTCCGTTTGCCGAAGTTGCGGATCCCAGCCAGAATGATATTGGCCATTGACGAGCCGTCCTTGCGACACCGGGTAATGGCCTCCGGGATCTTGTCGCGACGAATGAGGTCTTCGATCTCAATCAGGAAATCCCGCGGGATAACCCTTGACCTCCGTAAACTCCAGAGCCTCTCCAAGAAAATTGCCAGCGCTACGATAGAACACAAGGCAATGGGAATCATCAGAACTCCGCCCTTCACGACAAAATCGTACATAACCC
>DAOVIU010000267.1 GCA_030673585.1 Pseudomonadota bacterium
ACCCAGGCGGTAATTCGGTATTTTCGGCACCTCCGCGAAGCTTTTGGATCATGGGCCCTGGCCGCCGCCGCCTACAATATGGGCGAAGAAGGGCTTATGACGGAAATCCTGGAACAGGGAACCAATGACTACTACCAGCTCTACCTTCCCCTTGAAACCCAACGGTACGTGTTTAGAATTCTTTCCGTAAAGCTGATCTTCTCCCATCCGAAGAGATACGGGTTTGAGCTGTCCGACGAGGACTACTATCCCCCCTTAGCATTCGATCGGATTCGAGTCGACTGTTTTCAGGATACTCCGATTCGCATGATTGCCAAGGCGGCAAAAACTCATTTTAAGGCCATCAAGGACTTGAATCCCGAAATTCGGGGGCACTACCTGTCCGAGGGAAGCCGGGAGATTCTGATTCCAAAAGGGACCTCAGGGGGGTTTCATGTGCGATACCAAGATCTCCTGAGGCAATGGTTGGTGGATCAAAAGGAGCGAATCTACGTGGTTAAGAAAGGGGACAGCCTTTCTTCCATCGCCCGTCGATTCGATGTCCCCTTGTTGGCCATCATTTTTTGGAATCGCCTTGATCCGAATAAACCCATCCATCCGGGTGATGAGCTCATT
Source organism: Pseudomonadota bacterium (assembly GCA_030673585.1). The sequence goes on from DAOVIU010000267.1 coordinate 616, forward strand.
ATCTATAAGAAGGGCCTGAGGCCGGTCCAAACTGACGAAGACGAAGATGAAACTGAAGCTTCTTCTCCCAATAATGACTAGCCCGTTTCGTGAGCCCAAGGATGAAGTTCGATCACTGAGGGTTGAGACGTGCTGGCCAATCAGATCAGATCTGAATCGTGGGAATGGTCCCCGTGTCGAGTTTTACTCAGGGTTGAGCTGATTTTTCCGAGCAAACGTATCGGGAAGGAGGTCGTGATGTTTACGCTGATTCGGGGAGGAAAGGTCTATTCACCAGCCGAGACGGGTAGCCGTGACATATTGATCGCGGCCAGTAAGATAGTCAAGATCGGCGATCGGATTGATCTCCCCCGGAACTTTGATGCGGAGGTGGTAGAGGCTGTGGGAAAGATCGTTACCCCAGGGTTCATTGATCTGCATGTGCACATCATCGGGGGTGGAGGGGAGGGAGGACCCTCGACAAGGGTGCCGGAAATTCAGCTTGGCCAGATCACTCGGGCCGGAGTGACTACCGTTCTTGGTGTGCTGGGAACGGATGACGTATCTCGCCATCCGGAATCCCTGCTCGCAAAGGCCCTGGGATTGGAGAAGGAAGGGATTTCCGCCTACATACTGGTGGGTTCGTATCAATTCCCCCCGGTCACCATTACGGGTTCCGTGCGTAGAGATATCGCTCTGATTCCCCATGTCCTCGGGGTGGGAGAAATCGCCATTTCCGACCACCGCTCCTCACAGCCCAGCTTTGAAGACTTGGCCAAGGTAGCCGCTGAGGCGAGGATTGGGGGTATGCTTGGTGGCAAAGCCGGCCTTGTTCAATTGCACATCGGGGGGGGTGCGAGGGGGTTGGAATATCTGTTCCGTTTGGCCGAGGAGACCGAGATTCCCATTGGGCAGTTCCTCCCCACTCACACCACACGATCTCATGCTGTTTTTGAGCAAGCCATCAAGTTCGCGAAAATGGGGGGGAATGTTGATATCACGGTTGGTGGGAGAAAGCCGACCAGGAGAATGCGTGTTGGGAAAGCCATCAGGCAATTGCTATCCGCCCAGGTTTCAGCGGAACAAATAACGTTGAGCTCGGATGCTCATGGCACGATACCTGTCTTCGACGAAAAAGGGTCTCTCGTGCGTATGGGCGTCGGAGATATTGGAAACCTACTCAAGGAATTTCACCGTCTGGTGGCTGAAGATGGTTTCCCTGTTTCGGATATCCTCCAATGCATAACACTGAATCCCGCGAAGAGGATCAAGATCGATGGGTACAAGGGTTCCCTGGAGGAGGGTAAAGATGCGGACCTGATTGTCTTTGATTCGGATTGGAGAATCGACCGGGTGTATTCCATGGGCAAGCTCATGGTATCCGGGGGGAAACCGATGGTAAAGGGGGGGTTCGAATGAGCCGCCAGCCCGGATATTGATAACTTTTGGATTGACATTAATCCTCCCTTTCCCTACGCTTTTGGCCTTGGAATTCCCTGATCCAATCTCCCGCGCTGGACGTATCGCGGCGAAAGCTACAGGTCCTAATGTCAGCTTTAAAACATGAGCTATGGATGGATTTGGTAGTACCTTAAGAATCGAGAAAGGAGGAGTCGAGGCGTGGATGTCAGAAAGGCAATTGTGGAGCGCGGTAAGAAGCATCACGGATTCTTGGATGTAGCGACACGGGCTGATGGTTCTCCGATACGGCTGGGGGTCTCAGTAGTATCGGGGACGGAGGAGGGTCCCATTCTGGCTATTGATGCAGGGGTCCACGGTGACGAGATGGAGGGGATCGAGGCCGTAATCCGATTAGTCCAACAACTCGATCCCGCGAAGTTGCGGGGCACCCTCATAGCAGTTCCCGCTCTGAACGTCCTGGGGTTCGATGCGGGCATGCGGTTTGCCCCTTCGGATCAGAAGTACACGGCGTATACCCAGCCCGACATGAATCGGATCTTCCCGGGCAATGACAGGGGATCGGCACAAGAACGAATAGCCGACATCTACTACCGTACCATCGTCGAGGAAGCGGACTACATAATATCCTTCCACGGCGGCGGAAACAAGGGGATTATCGGCCCCTTCGTGGCGTGTCAGCATTACGAGGGACACGTTGGGAGGGAATCGATGCGTATGGCCAAGGCCTTCGGCCTTGATACTATTTGGAAGGTCCCGTACTGGCCGGGTATTCTCTCGACCGAAACCTCAATTCTTGGGAAACCCGCAATCTTGCCTGAGATTGGCGGCGATGCCAAGCGTTACCCGGAGAGGGACTTCGTACCCATAGCTCTTGATGGCTTATTGAACGTCATGAGGGAATTGGGGATGATCGAGGGCGAGGTCAAACGCCCTGATTCGTATCAAATCCTGGGCTTCGAATACCTGAAGGCAAATCAGGGTGGGATGTTCCAGTTTAGAAGGTACCTGGGAGACAGGGTGGAACGGGGCGAACTCATCGGCGAGACCGTTAACCTCTTCGGCGAGGTCGTGGAAAGTGTACATGCTCCGTAGGGCGGCGTTATCTATGGCATACGTACCTACCCCCTTGTTCACCCGGGGGACTGGCTCTTTATGCTCAGCCGTGGAATTCACCAGACGCCGCTTATCCCCCGCCATGAAGCCTTGGGGGCCAAAATTGCGATGTCAATGAATTGGGAGCTCCCGACGGTTTATAGTTCCGTTGAGAAGGAATACTGGGCGGTGAGAAAAGGTGGGGCCGGCCTCTCGGATCTCTCCAGCATGGGAAAGGTTCTCGTCGAGGGGACGGGAGCGGAGAAGTTGCTGCAATACCTCTTCGTAAATGATATTGAGGGATTGCGTACAGGTCAGGTACGGTATACTTGCCTCTGCGATCACGAAGGCAGAATGTTGGACGATGATACGGTATACAAATTCGGCCCCGACAGATTCCTCGTGGTAACCAGCACTGCCACACGGGAGGATACCGAGGAATGGCTAATGGAGTGGGAAC
>DAOVIU010000299.1 GCA_030673585.1 Pseudomonadota bacterium
CCTCCTCCTTCCACCTCTTTGAGGCCTTGGTAACTCCCTTTTCGTCGAACATGCTTTTCGTTCTGTCGCCTTCACGGGGCAAGGCCTCCAGACCTTGGTAGGGTACCAGCTCGTAGGAGATCGAATCTGGAAGGGTATCCGCGACCAACAAACGCTCCACCTGATGGTATCCTGAATTCACACGGATGCCGAGCCGCTTGCCGTGACCAAGCTCCCGGAGCGTCTGGGGCACAAATGCATCAAGCCTAAAGGATTTGGAGATCACCTGATCGAGACGATCTTCGTTGGGGACGAAGAAGTGATAGCATCCGCAGTTGTTCGTCACATCGACCATGAAAGGGTCCCCCCTCGAGTCCAGAGACACCCGGACGGTCATCCCGTCCAGATGGCCTCGTTCAATCCAGGGCGACCTTTTCCCGGCTCGCTCGGGATACCAGGTGACATAATTGATTTGAAGGATAGGTTCCCCCTTCAGGAATGCGTGGGAAATATAGTAGTAAACGAAGGGTTTTTGCCCATTTATCACTAAATGGTCCCCCTCCCAAGCCACTCGACCGAAACGATCATATGGAGCGGCAACATCCTGGAAAAAAATGGGCGCGAAATGAGCAACGATTTTCTGCTCCTCATCTCCCTCGAGCAAAGGCACCCGCAACGGGTTCCCTCGAGAATTTTCCAACAGATCTTGAACCTCCTTCCCCCCAAGGCGAACCCCCTGAGACGGGACGAAGGCGACAAGATCTCCCTCGATGGGGAGATCATCCAGGTCCATGGCGTACCACGATTCAAACTCACGCCTTACGCTCTTCGTGCCGATAATTACCGCGATTGAAAACAACGGGTAGAGCCCAACGGCCCTCCTCGCAAAGGAATATTCGTCCGGTACTTTGACCAATGGATACAGCGTCTCATAGAAATCCGACTGAGCTCTATCATGTTCGAGGAGCCTGTGAGAACAGTACTCCACCCGGGAAACTAATGCCTCTCGATCCGGTTGACCCGTCTTTCCCGTTCCCAAGGAGAGGATCGCCTCATCGGGCAGATTGAGGATCTCCTTTCTTCTGGATCTCAGGTCTAGTCGTTGCATCATCATGATCCACTGCTCCCGCTCCTGGTCGGCTTTTAAGTTTTCCCCCAAGGATGAGAGAAAGCGATTTGTTCGAAGGTAGGGAAATCCGGGAATGGGGAAGCTCGATGCATCCCTTACGCCGCCCTCCTTTACTTCTTCGTCCAGGCGGTTGAGGAATTCCTGGCATTCTTCCGGCCTCTCGGAGGGGAAAGGGATTTTTTGCGGTGAAAGGAATGCGCACCCGATCAGGAAAACGAGGAAGAAGGCAAACAGCAAGTTCCGATATCGTCTCATTTTCATTCCCCCACGAATTTCATACCTTCTTTGTTAGCATTTTACGCCATGATCGAAGCACCTGGCTTCCCCGAAGGGTTTCCCAGGCCTGCACCACATGTTCCCGCTTGGTTTGAGTTTGGCCGATACTAAGGCGGAGACAGAATGTATCCCCCAATTTTGTGTGAGTCATGTAGATCTTCCCCGATCGGTTAACCTCATCCAACAGTGCCTTGTTCAACCCCTCCAGCTCTTCCTGGGAGAGATCTTTTCCGGACGGATTGAAGCGAAAACAGATGGTGTTAACGGGAACCGGGGCCAAGAGCTCGAAATCCTGGTTTTCCTCCACCCACTCCTTGAACTCCTGGGCCAAGGCCAGATGTTGCCTGAGCATTTCCTGAAGGCTCTCAACCCCGTAATAGCGCAGCACGAACCACAGCTTAAGGGCACGGAAACGGCGACCCAACTGGATACCCCAGTCGCGGAAATTGGTCACCTGACGGTCCAGGTCGGTCTTGAGGTATTCCGGAAGGATGGAAAACGTGGCGGTTAGGGTCTCGGGATGCCGACAGAAGAATGCCGAGCAGTCGAAATTGGTAAAAAGCCACTTGTGGGGGTTAAAGACAAAGGAATCGGCCAGATCAATTCCATCCACGATCCAGCGTTTCTCAGGCAAGATGGCCGCACTTCCAGCGAGGGCGGCGTCAACGTGAAACCATAGGCCATGGCGTTGCGCGACCTCGCCAATGGGTCTCAATGGGTCCAAGGCCGTTGAGGAGGTGGTTCCTACCGTGGCGGTCACGCAGCAGGGGTTAAACCCTCGCTTCCGATCCTCCTCGATCCGCCTCTCCAGATCTTGGGGGTCCATGGCATAGTCCTTGTCCACCGAGACCAGGATCAAGTTCTCGGCGCCGAAACCGGCGATCTTCAACCCCTTTTCCACGGAAGAGTGGGCTTCACGGGAGGCGTAGACGCGCAAGCGAGCTTCCCCAGGCCAGGCGGAAAATCCCCGAGCATTGATCTTAAACTCGGACAGCCTTTCCCGGGCGCACAGTAGGGCGCAGAGCGTGGCTGTGGAGGCAGTATCCTGAATCACCCCGCGGAAACTCTCCGGAAGATCCAGCATTTGGCGCAACCAGTCCATGACCAGTTCCTCCAGTTCGGTGGCTGCTGGCGACGTTTGCCAGAGCATGGCGTTGATGCCGAGACCAGCGGAGAGCAGCTCAGCGAGGATGGAGGGACCACTGTTGTTGGCCGGAAAATAGGCAAAGAACCGAGGATGGTTCCAGTGGGTGATCCCGGGCAGGATAATCTCCTGGAAATCGTTCAGGATAGCCTCCATGGACTCGGCCGCACGCGGAGGGCTCGTGGGGAGTTGCCCGCGTACCTCTCCGGGGGAAACGCGAGAAAGGACAGGGTAACGCTCCACTTCCTGGAGGTAGTCGGCTACCCAGTCAACAACCTCATGGCCGTGGCGGCGAAAGGTCTCGGCATCCATGAAAGACTCCTTTCATATCGGGAGTATTTCTTATGCAATAGTACTGATCATACAAGCAAGGTCGGCTTGTCTCACCAATATACCATAGATGATAGGACCCCATGAATTCAATATGGTATATTTCTCGACGAGTAAATATAATTACCTCAACAACCAGCAAGAGAAGGCGATGATGATTTCCCTTGAGGTCAACGGGAAACACTACGAGGTAGATGTCAGCCCTGATGTTCCGCTGCTCTGGGTGATAAGGGAATACCTAAAGTTGACGGGAACCAAGTTCGGTTGCGGTATCGGGATCTGTGGTTCATGTACCCTCCATATTGACGGCAAGGCTCGGAGGGCATGCCAGATTCCATCTGGAGATGCCGCGGGGAAGA
>DAOVIU010000196.1 GCA_030673585.1 Pseudomonadota bacterium
CAAAATGACCTCTTTACCGCGCGATTTAAGGTAGTACCCAAGTTCCAGAACCCCCACCATCCCGTAGGGATCGATGAATGTCACATCCCCTAAATCGATGCATATATGATAGGATTCAGCCCATGCCTTTTGGCCAAACTGGTCCAAAAAGAGCTCAAAACCCTTTTCATCAAGCGATGGAGGAACGACCAGAATGAGATCCATATCTCCGTACCTCACGAATCGAAGGTCCCCCAAATGTCAAAACCGCAGCAGTTACACTTGCCATCGGCGATGTCATTTTTCAAGACCACGAACCCACCCCTGCGAATGAGGAGATTCCCACAGCGGGGACAATAGGTATTCTCGGAGGGATGCCCATGAACATTCCCCAAATAGACGTATTCCAGCCCCTCCTCCAAACCAATCTCCCGTGCCTTCTCCAACGCCCCGATGGGCGTTAGGAGAAATGTGCGAAAGATCCAGATGGGGAACAAACCGGGTAACGCGCCACGGAGTAGATTTTCCCAGCGAGCGACGGATCCACGAGGCGATACTTCTCAGCCCTTGAATGTCATCGTTATATCCGGGGATGAGGTTGGAGATGGCCTCCACGATTCACCCTGGTCTCACAGTACCCCCTTTGGTCCTCCGATATAACACACTGGCGCTGGCAAATAGTGCACCGAACCCTTTTGCCGGGGAGTCGATTATAGAGGATTGTCTCGATCGCCTCTTGTTCGCTTCCCTGAACCTCTTCGAGGCGAACCGGACCTGAGATAGTCATCCTACCCTATTTAAACCGGTTTTCGCATTGTGGACAAAAGGAGGCCTTCTTGATATCCGTATCCAATAGGCTATTGGAGAAATGCATAACGCACAGCGGATTGGAACAATGCCCCAAACCGTAGGCATGTCCCAGCTCATGAACGGCTTCCTTGATAGCCCGTTCCTTTAATCTGTCCATATCCTCGGTTAAACCGTAAAATTCCTGGCTCAATCGGCGAAGGGAAATAATGGCCACCCGGTTTTCCAGGTCGGCTTCCCCGAACACGAAATTCAAGGATGACACATAAAGATCGTGTTCGGTCACCCCGAGAACCCGATCCCCTATACCCCTTTCAATCCCCTTGAGTTTGAGAAGGATGGCCGTTGAAAAATACTGTTTTCTCTTCCCGTCGTAAGCATAATGTGGGGAATTCAAGGATCGCACCATGCAGACCTCTTTCTCAAAGATCTTTCCCACGGATTCCTGCAAGCCCTCTAGTATCCTGCCATCGACCTCCCCCACGGCTACGATCACAATCTTCCCAGCCACCCTCTTGCCCCACGTATCCTTTCTCCTACGATGAAAACCCTTGATCAATACCATACCGCGCCGCCCACCATGATCGGCTATGAGATCTTATAGCCCTTCTCCGGTATCCCGTTCAATGGGTACCCACCGGCCAATTCCCCATCGGAAGGAACCCACGATTTTTCACCACGCCATAAATACCCGCCCTCATCATCAGTGGATGAATTGGGAGGATCCATCTCCCGCTGGATATGGCCCTTCACCCCTGGACAGGGGATCCTCCATAAATCTATCCCTACACCCCTTACAGAGGAGAAAAGCTATCTCTTGATAGACATCCCTTTCCAGTTCACTGGGATCCATCCCCTCAATCTCCCCCATCAATCGGTTCACTTCCTCCTCGATGTCACCCTCCGGAAAACTTAATACCCCGTCGAAATCCGCGTAAACCCGAATATTCACCACGTATTTTAAGCTTCCCTCTGGGAGACTCTTGCCGCACTTCACACAGTATTGTTCAGGCATCTCCTCACCACCTTTGGCATTTTCCGCCAACCCCCCCGGGCTTCGACCCCCTCAACCCGGGTTACCTTCCATCTTCTTCCCTCTTTGACGAAGCTCATCGTTACCCGATTTGAAAAATCCCCGGATCCCAAGAGATAGCCCTTTTGCCCCTTATAGCTCACCTTCACCTTGAGGTCGAAGGTCGCGGAAGCCGTCTCCTTATCGAGTAAGGTGATCTGAAGGTTCCCCAAGTCAATTTCAAAGGCGTCGAACTCCTGGAATATCTTGCTTAAGAGCTGCTTGACGCCCAGATACGTCAACCCGTATTCGTCCTTATAATGAATGGAAACGTGCCGAAGACCCTTTTCCAGGTCCTCGGCCTCGATGGCCTCAACCCCCTCCTTGACACCCTTTCTTATCCTTGCTTCATCTGAGATAAGAAGAGGTCTGACGAATACGAGGTAAATCAACGCAGCCAGGGCCAAGGCGACGATAAGACTCTTTCCCCTCATCCCACCCCCCGGGAAAATCCCCCCAAAAGCCTTACGTTATGGCCTCCTTCCAAGCTTGCAAATCCTTCAAGGCCCTTTCCGCCAACCTCCCCCGTTTGAGCCTACCCTTGAGCATCCGGCTCAGCGGGGGGAAGAGGCCAAAATTGACGTTCATGGGCTGAAAGTCCCTAAAGGAGCACCTCGTTATATAGGTAACCAGAGCCCCCAAACTCGTCGTTGGAGGTGGAACCAGGGGATCCAATTCCCTCATCAACCGATGCCCGTTCAATCCGGCCAGCAGTCCCATGGCCGCAGACTCAACATACCCCTCCACCCCTGTCAACTGCCCCGTAAAGAGTGTGTTTGGCCGCTTCTTCATCTGGAGGGTATTTCTCAATATCCTGGGCGCATTGATAAATGTATTCCGGTGTTGGCTCCCGAATCGAACGAACTCCGCCCTTCCCAGTCCCGGAATCATCCTGAAAATTCGCTCCTGTTCCGGCCATTTCAATTTGGTTTGAAATCCCACCATGCTGTAGAGGGTATCCGAGAGGTTGTCCTGCCTCAATTGGACGACGGCAACGGGCTGTTGGCCCGTCTTGGGATCGATTAAACCAACGGGCTTCAGTGGTCCAAACGCCAATGTGTCAGGGCCCCGTTCGGCCATATCCTCTATGGGTAAACACCCCTCAAAGGGGATGGCCTTCTCAAAATCCCTCGGTGGAACCCTTTCGGCCTTGAGCAACTCTTCGACAAAGCGATAGTATTGCTCCTTGGTCATCGGGCAATTGACGTAGTCATCCCCTCCCTTTCCATATCTGGAGGCCTTAAAGGTGACATCCGCGTTTATGGATTCCCGGGTGACGATGGGGGAGATGGCATCATAGAAATAGAGGGATCGTGCTCCCGTCAGATTCGTGATCTCCTTGGCGAGTCGATCGGATGTGAGGGGTCCGGTGGCGATGATGGTGGGAACATGGAGGGGAATCCGGTCCACTTCCCTCCTGATTATTTCAACGCCGTGCCTTTCCTCCAGGGCCCCGGTAACATAGCGAGAAAATACCTCTCTGTCCACGGCCAAGGATCCCCCTGCAGGCACCTTCGTGTGATCGGCTGCCTCCATAACGAGGGAACCGAGCCGCCTCATCTCCTCTTTTAGCAAACCAACGGCGTTCTCCACGGAATTGGACTTCAGCGAATTGCTGCAGACCAGTTCCCCCAGATTCTGCGATCGATGAGCAGGTGAGAATCGGATCGGTTTCATCTCAAAAAGAATCGCCTTCGTTCCCCGAGATGAGGCCTGCCAAGCCGCCTCACAGCCGGCTAAGCCACCGCCGATGATGATGAGGTGGTCCTTTTTGAATAGCTCTGCCATCTGAATTTCCCTTTATTATCCACATAATACGGATAACAAAGACATTTTTCAACACAAACCATGGGTGAACCGCGCCTGCTAAGCCTCGGGGGATGGGCCCAAGTCCTTGACACAATAGGGGATGCTCCAGTACCATAAGTGCTCGAATCTACCTGGAGCAGGCCCTTGAAACTGGAACTCATCTCTCCAGCCTCGGAGGAAAACGCCCGCGTTCCCAACCTCTCCCTTCCCCTTATCGCCTCCCTCACTCCTCCCGGGGTTCAAATCTCCTTCACCGACGACCTCATCACCCCCATTGACCCTGAGAAGGATCTCAGGGATGTCGATCTCGTCGGGATTACCGTCCTCAGCACCACGGCCTTGAGGGCCTATCAAATCGCCGATGCCTATCGGAAAAAGAGGATAAAGGTCGTATTAGGAGGCATCCATCCGACTGCCGTTCCGGATGAAGCCATCGACCACGCCGACGCCGTGGTTATCGGCGAGGCTGAGCAGAGTTGGCCTCAATTGATGATGGATTTCCAACGGGGAGATTTGAAGGACTTTTACCGGCAGAATCGGTTGACCGACCTTCCGACCCTGCCCCACCCCCGCTCCGACACCCCTGGGACCAGGGGATATTTCGCCCTGGACGTAGTTCAAGCCACGCGGGGATGC
>DAOVIU010000033.1 GCA_030673585.1 Pseudomonadota bacterium
CGCTCTGCGGATAAAGACCAAGGATGTGGTGACATCAGTATCGGGCCATTCCGTAATCGTGAAGAAGATCAGCATCCCTACGATGACCGAGGATGAACTCGAGGAGTCCATTCAGTGGGAGGCTGAACGATATATCCCCTTCGACATCAATGATGTTAATATCGATTTTCAAATTCTCGGTCCCACCGGGGGGAACGAGGAGTTGATGGACCTGATATTGGTGGCGGCGAAGAAGGACATCATCAACGACTATCTGTCGGTTATCATAGAGGCGGGCTTCAATCCCGTTATCGTTGATGTCGATTCCTTCGCCATCGAAAATATGTTCGAGGCGAATTATCCCACGGCTAGCGGGGAGGTTATCGCCCTGGCCAATATCGGAGCGAGCGTGACGAACATCAATATTTTGAAGAGGGGGGTCTCTTCGTTCACCAGGGATATATTCACCGGTGGAAACGCCATTACCGAGGAGATTCAAAGGCAACTCAACGTGGACTTCGAGGAAGCTGAAACCTTGAAATTGGGCAACCGAATCGATGAGGCAAGTCAAAAGACCATCCAAGAAACCCTGAATTCGGCCTTGAATTCCCTGGCCAGCGAGGTTACCAAGTCAATGGACTTCTTCCGTTCCACCAGCTCCGAAGAAAAAGTCGACAAGCTGTTCTTGAGCGGGGGCTGCGCGAAAATAAAGAGTATTCAAAGCGTCATCGAACAACAAGCTGGCATCCCGGTCGAGGTCATCAATCCATTCAAGGAGATCAACTGTTCCAAGAGGGATTTGGACGTTGATTATCTCCAGGAAATGGAACCCATTATGGCCGTCAGTGTTGGCCTGGGGTTAAGGAGGGTAGGGGACAAATGATTCGAATCAATTTATTGATGGCGAGGGCTGTGAGGAGGAAGGTAGGCCTCCGTAGGGAGGTTTCCATTTTCGTTTTCGTCCTGGTTTTGGTATTTCTGCTCATCGGGTCCGTGCATTGGGTATGCGTGGACCGAAGGGGGAGGCTTCAGAGCCAGATTGATGATCGAAAACTGAAGTTGGAGAAGTTGCGGGCTCAGAAAAGGCAGATCGAGAAATACAAGGCCGACATGAGGATTCTCGAGAAGAAATTGGCCATCATCAACCAATTGAAGAAGAACAAAGGGAGGCCGGTGCGGATCCTGGATGAATTGAGCACTCGCATGCCCGAAAAGATGTCCCTTCGGTCGCTGAAGAAAAAGGGAGCTCAACTGGAATTGAAGGGATGGGCGCTCAACGATGAGGTTATCGCCAATTTCATGACCAGCCTTCAAAGCTCGAAATACTTCAGGGGCGTCGAATTGATCGTTACCGAGCGGTTCAAGCCCAAGGGGACCGAAATCAATATCAAGAAATTTACCATCACCAGTACCGTTGTACAGTAAAGGAGGACGTCATGGCTGTTTCCATGGATTCCATTGCCAAATTGCCCGCGTCGAAGAAGATCCTCATCCTAGCGGCAGCTGTAGTGGTTATTCTGGGCCTTTACGGCTATCTCGTTTACCTACCCCTGCAGGTGCAGCTGGATGCCTTGAGCGTGGAGTTGGGCAAATTGGAAAAGGAATTATTGGAGGGCAGGGCCGTTACGCGAGACCTGGCCAAGTTTCGGAAGGAAGCCGAGAACTTGCAGCGGCAGCTCACCCTAGCCCTGGCCCAACTCCCCAACAAAAAGGAGATCCCGAGCCTCCTCCGGAATATCTCGAGCCTGGGAAAAGGGTCGGGCTTGGAATTCCACCTCTTCAAGCCGAAACCCGAGGAGCGGGTGGGAGCACAAACCGAGGACTCCGGTAAGCCAAAACCCGCAGCACGCGGCAGAGGAAAGACCACAAAATCCGACAAATCAGAACCCCAGGAGCCCCAGGAATTCTACGCACGGGTTCCACTGGAGTTGACCATGTTGGGGAGCTACCATAGCGTGGCCACCTTTTTCGATAAGGTCAGCAAACTGGACAGGATCATCAATATCCTGGACTTCTCGATGGGGGATGTAAAAGAAGTAGGGGGCGAGACGGTGGTAAAAACCTCATGTGTGGCCACCACGTTTCGTTTTCTCGAGATCAAGGAGGAGGGCAGTGCAGAGAAAACAAAGACCAAGGCGCGGCAATAAGGGAATGGGAACCTACTACTTCAGGACCCTTTTCGTAGCGGGTATTTCCCTTTTCCTCATCTGGGGGTGCGAGGGCGGATCGAAACCCACGCAAGTGACCGTGGTGAAGAGGGATCGAGGGCATAAGCCAGCGCCGAAAAAGGTGGAGGCAAAGGTGGTCGAGGAGAAAAAGGAGCCCGCTTATACCTACAACCCGGTGGGCAAACGAGACCCCTTTAAGCCCTTTATCACCCTGGGACCGAAGAAACCGCTCACCAAGGCCCGCCTTACACCCCTTCAACGGTACGATGTGAGCGAGCTGAAGCTGGTGGGGATCTTGAAGGGACCGATGGGGTATCGAGCCTTGGTGGAAGATGCCGGCGGAAAGGGGTTCATTATCACCAAGGGAACCCTCATTGGCCGCGGAAATGGCCGTGTAAAGGAGATCCATGAAAATCGAATCGTCGTTGAGGAGACGTATAAGGATATATTCGGTCAGGTCAAACGGCGACGGATTACCGTACCTCTGAAAAAGCCTGAGGAAGGGGGAGCAAGATGAGACATTTATTTTTTAGGAATCCAGGTCAATGGGCTTACGCGTTGTGCCTTATTTTCCTCATACATGCCCTCACGAGCTGCGCTCGGGGACCCACGAAACCAACGGCACCGGATACGATGGAGGGGGCGACCATCAAGATCAGGGATATCAGTTTCCGCGAGGAGCCCACGTATACCCGTGTCATTATAGAGGGATCGGAACCCCTCAAGTACACCTTCTTCAAGCTTCTAACGGATCCCCTCAGAATCGCCATCGATATCCCCAACGGTCAATTCGAGGATATTCCCGTTCCCATCGATGTCAGCAACGGAACGTTGACCCAGATCGACATCGGTCAGTATGAGGGGAAGGGGAGAATTGAGATCGGTTTGACCAAGACCGTCAACTACAATATCACCAAGGTAGAGAAGAAGCTCTTCGTGGATGTGGAACGAACGGGACCGGTAGAGGTAACAAAAGGGAAGATCGAGGTTACGGAGGAGAGGATCCCTTCAGAGGCCGCGGAGATAAAGGCGAAGGCGGAAAAGATAACCCAAGTCACCGTGGATAAAGGGAAGAAGGCGGTCAGCGTGACCGTGATCGCCGATGGAAGGATAGGGGACTACAATTCCTTCAAGCTGGACAAGCCCGCGCGGCTGGTGATCGATATCTGGAATGTGAAAAAGGACTATCCCAAGAACCTCATTCAGATCGACCACCCCCTCCTGAAGAGAGTCCGAATGGGGAAACACCCGAACAAGACTCGTTTCGTATTCGATTCGGCTCGCCCCCAGGTGCCCCAGTTCCAGATTAATAAGGCCGAGAATCGATTGGTCGTCTCCCTTGGTCAGCCGGAGGAGGCCCTGCCGACGGTCGCGGGGTTGGGGGTACTGACGGGAATCGATTTCAAACAGATGGACCACAAATCGAGGATCGTCGTCTCCACGTCTGACGTCGCCACCTACGACGTTTTCAAACTCTCGGGGACGGCGGTAGCCCTCCATCTCAAGAAGATGAGGGTTCCGCAGAGGCTGAAGAGGGCGTTGGACACCAAGGCCTTTGACAGTGCCGTTGATTATATCAGCATTTACAACGTGAAGTCGGAGACCTCCAGGGATGTGAGGATCATCGTTCGCATGAGGGAAGGGGTGGACTTCGAGGCGTCCCAGGAGGGTAAGCGGATCTACTTGGATTTCGAAAAACCAGCGAAGCCCATTGGCAGCGGACGGACCCTGAAAACGACCGAGCCGCCTGAATTCCAGGTGTCGGCGGCTGAAAGCGAAAAGGCGAAGACGCCATCCCAGGGGAGCAAGGCCGAGACCGTCGAAGCTGAAACGGAGAAACCGGAATCCCAGGTGGCTAAGCTGGAGACGACCCAACAAACGCCCCTCGAGAAAGCCGAGGCCGTTGAAAAACAAAAGGTTTCCCAGGAAGGCACAAAAGCCACAAAAGAGGCTGCCCCTCCTGCGGCACAAGGGAGTGAAAAAAAGGAGGTCACCCCAGACCCCTTGAGGGCAAAGGAGAGCATCCTGGAGTCGTTGGCTGCCAAGAAACGGTACACGGGGAGAAAGTTATCCCTGGATTTCAAGGACGCCGATATCAAGAACATCCTGAGATTAATCGCAGAGGTGAGCGATCTCAACATCATCGCCGGTGAGGATGTCAAGGGAAAGGTGACCCTACGTCTCGTCGATGTCCCGTGGGATCAGGCATTGGATATCATCCTGCAATCCAACGATTTGGGCAAGGTGAGGATTGGGAACGTGGTTCGAGTGGCTCTCGTTGATAAGCTGAAGAAGGAAGAGGAAGATGCCTTAGCCGCCAGGAGGGCCAAGGAGAAATTGGAGGATTTGGGCACCGAGCTCATCGCCGTGAACTACGCAACGGCAAAGGAACTGGAGCCACAGGTCCAGGGGATACTGACCGACCGAGGGTCCGTCACGGTTGACGAACGCACCAACGTGCTCGTTGTTAAGGATATCAGGTCCGCTATCGGGGAGGCCAGGAGCTTGGTTACGTCCCTGGATACCAAAACCCCTCAGGTATTGATCGAGGCCAGGATCGTCGAAGCCTCCGCTAATTTCACCAGGGAGCTCGGGGTTATCTGGGGAGGCACGGTGCAAAAGCTCCATGGCGCCACGACGGTTGATGCGGATGGTAACCCAATCGGAACCAAGGGGAGATCCACATATTCTGGAGGGCTTCTCGGAACCGATACCCTGGTCAACCTTCCACTGGATGTGGCTCGAGGGGCCATCAGTTTCGGCTGGCTCTCGGAGACTGCCGGATTGAGGAATTTGGATATCACCCTTCAGGCCTTGGAGGATTCGGGGAATGGGAAGGTCATATCAAGCCCGAGAATCACCACCCTGGACAATACGGAGGCCTACATCGAACGGGGTGATCGGATCCCTTACCTGAAGATAACCGAGGAGGGCACGGTGACGACGGAGTTCATCGAGGCCAACTTGAAACTGACCGTAACGCCCCATGTAACCAACGATGGGACCGTCAAGTTGAAGATCAAGGTCTCCAATGACGAGCCGGATTTCGATCGAACGGTTCAGGGCGTCCCCACCATCAAGAAGAAGGAGGCCGTAACCGAAGCCCTGGTAAAGGACAATGACATCATCGTCATCGGGGGAGTCTACGACCTCGATGAGGGCAAACAAAACATGGGAATCCCCTACCTTTCGCGGATCCCCGTTTTGGGCTGGTTCTTTAAGTACGAAAAGAAGGCCTACGAAAAGACTGACCTTCTGATCTTCATCTCCCCGAAGATCTTGAAGGATCGGGTATAGGGCTCGCAGAGTCTCAGAGGTGTGGCTGCGTCCTAGGGGCCCATGGCGCCAAGCGGTATCTTCCCCCGTGGGGCTTTTCCCTGAAAAAGGGGGTTAACTGATAAGGGTCCCTCAATTTACCCCGGCTTCCAGTGGAAGATGGAGGCCCTGAATTGGAAGGGGGGCCCTTAAAACCCGTTCTCCTGTTTTTTCGGGAATTTTCCGCCATCTTTACACAAGCTTTCCCAATTCGATCGATTCCCCCCTGGTCGTCGCCTTCCAATGAAGTCCCGCTGCCGAGATCGCATGTCCCCTTTCGTTCCCTCCATCCGCCAGGCACATTAACCGGTGGGCAACGGCTTTCCCAGGGAACCGGAGAGCCCACGGTCAAGGGTAGAATGGAGAGTCTCTGAGTTTTTTTGTTATAATAGATCCTAGTGTATTGTCCCAGTCATAACTTGCATAAGTCACACGATCGCAAAGCGTCCAGTAATACGACACTTTAAATCCGAAATTCGAAACAATAACAAAATCCTAATTTTCCAATGTTCTAAACATGTTTCGGATTTTGGTCATTTGATATTCGGATTTGTTTGGCATTTCGATATTCGAATTTCGGATTTAGAATTACTTCTGGGATATGATACTAGCAGGGCATCCTCATGCGTACATCGATAAGCCTGAGGTTGACCTTATAGGATTCGCCAATACTTAGACTGATTCAGATTCGAAGAGAGAGATGAGAGATCTATGGAGGGTTTCTTCAGGAGGCTTCTGCGCGTTGATTTGAGCAACCAGTCCTGGGCATGGGAGACGATCCCGGGGGACCTCATAGAGGATTACCTGGGGGGAAAGGGCATGGGAACTCTTCTCCTTACCCGGGAAGCATCTCCCGGGGTTACCTATCGTGACCCCCAGAACCCCGTCATCTTCTCCAACGGGTGCTTCGCCGACCTCCCGATTTACGGTTCCAGCCGCTACGGAATCTTTACCAAATCGGCGCAGACGGGTGGATATCTTGAATGTTACGGGGGTGGCAAGACAGCGGTTCTCCTTTCTCGCACGGGGAACGACGCCATCATCATAAAGGGCAGATCCTCTCATCCGGTTTTCCTTGAAATCTCCCATGAGGGGGTTTTGTTTCGAGATGGATCGCCCATCTGGGGCCTCCCCACGGATCAAAGCCTGAAGACGATACTCAAGGAAGGAGAAGAACCACGGGCCACTGCCCTTGTTATCGGTCCTGCGGGGGAAGCGGAAGTGAAATTTTCCATGGTAATCAACGAGGGAGGACGCTCCTTTGGGCGGGGAGGCCTTGGGGCCGTCTGGGGTTCAAAGATGCTGAAGGGCGTGGTCTTCCATGGAACGAAGCGTCGGAAGGCCGCGGATCTTTCGTCGTTGAAGACCCTTTACGAACACATGCGAAAGGAGGGACAAGGGAGGGAATTAACGCGCATGTTCCGTACCTATGGTTCGCCCATGATGGTGGGAATCATAAACACCATGAGGGCATTTCCCACCCGGTATTGGGAAGAGGGGGCCGTTGAAGGGTGGGAGCGTCTCACAGGAGAACACCTCAAGAAGACTTGTCAGCTGAGGTCTACGGCCTGTCCCCACTGCTTTCTGGCATGCGGAAAGCGGACGAGGGTGAAGCGAGGTCCCTACAAGGGCCTTACGATATCGGGCCCAGATTATCAGACTGTGGCGGCTTTCGGAGGGCTCTGCCTTATCAATTCCCTGGAAGAGATTATCAAGGTGAATGACGTGTGCAATCGACTGGGACTGGACACGGTGAGCGCTGGGAATGTGGTCGCCTTCGCCATGAAAGCCTCCCAGGACGGAAGGCTGAATCTCAATCTTCGTTTCGGCGATACGAAACGCACTGAGGAGTTGCTCCATAAAATAGCTTACCGCGACGGCTTGGGCGGGATCCTGGCGGAGGGAATCAGGGAAGCTTCCCGTACCCTTGGACTGGAGGATCTCGCCATCCACGTAAAAGGCTTGGAACTTCCGGGATTTGACCCTCGATCCTTGAAGGGAATGGGTTTGGCATATGCGATCTCACAGCGGGGAGCCACCCACCTTCAGAGCCTCTTCTACCTCGACGAGATCAAAAAGGAGCCCAAAACGGGGGGGGATGCCCGGGAGCGGGTTCGCGCCCTCGTGGAAGCAGAGGACCGAATGACCCTCTTTGATATGCTGCTCATCTGCAAATTCTATGGTAGTTATCTCCGATGGACCGATATTATCGATCTCATTGAGGCGGTGACGGGAAGACGGTTCCGTGAGGAGGAACTGCTTGAGCGGGCCTCTAAGGTCCTGAACCTATCCATGGCCTTTAACAGGCAGGAGGGAATCTCCGTTGAAGAGGACACGCTACCGGTGAAATTCTTGGAAAGGGGCGGGCGGAATGGCACCTGCCTGCCCCCCGAGGAATTGGAGATCATGGTAGCGGAATACCATCGGTTGCGTGGATGGTGAGGACAAACCGAATACCTTACGGTTCGTCGGGGGGCTGATCCGGTTTTAGGAGATGAGGATATCCCTCAGTTCCAGTTGAACCGTTCTTACCCCCTGCCACTCATTGATCTGGGGAGTGAAGGCGATTTTCACCCGGTCCGATTTTAAGGGGTAGAGGTCGCCCATGTTGAACCCTATGGCATCGTAAATGCCATTCTCCTCCACCTTCAGCTTCAAATTGTTTTTCCCTACTATCCTGGAATCCACTACCATCAATTCCCCGGAGCAAAATACTGGCTTGGGGTTGGAAGCGCCAAAGGGGGCGAGTAATGAGAGTTCTTCTATGAGCCCCATTTCGATGATCGGCAAGGGAACCTCCGCGTCGATTCGCATCGTTGGAATGAAATCGCTGGGACCGCAGCCTTGCGATACCAGCTCTTCGAATTGATTCCTAAATTCCTCGATCTTCTCCCTTTCGATGGTAAGGCCGATTGCAGACCGGTGGCCTCCAAAGCCCGAGAGCATGGGGCTGCACCCCTTTATCCCCTCATAGAGATCGAACCCCTCGATGCTCCTTCCCGAGCCCTTTCCCCGATCCCCGTC
>DAOVIU010000155.1 GCA_030673585.1 Pseudomonadota bacterium
CAGGGAGATGGTACTGGTTATGGTGCTATTTACATCCACCTCCTGGATTTCGAATTTCGTGGGCCGCGAGAAGTCCAGCAATCCCCTCACGATGTTATTGATTCGGTCGATCTCGTTCTCGATACGCTTCAAATAACTCACTTCCTCCTCACGACTCTCCATTCCCTCCTGCAGGATTTTGGTATATCCCAGAATCGCCCCGAGGGGGTTTCCCACCTCATGCGCCACCCCCGCGGCGAGCCGTCCGATGGAGGCCAGCTTCTCGGAAATGAGGAGATCCTCTTGAGCTCGCTGAAGCCTCGTATTGGCGGTCTCCAAGGAGCGAATATGGTCCTCCAGTCGTCTCTTATTCTCCCCGAGCTTTTCGGCCATCTGGTTAAATGACCCCATGAGCTGCCCAATTTCGTTGTTGGCGCTGATATCGATCTTTTGGTCGAAATCCCCGTCCCTGATCTTTCCGGCGATGTTCACCAATCTCCTGATGGGTTTGACGATTACCCGGGAAAGGAGGGCGCTGCCGAAGATGATCAGAACCAGAGCGTCGATGATGATGAACAGAACCACCAACCTCTGGGATTCCACGATATTGGCCATGACATCATCCAAGGGGAGGTCCACCCTCAAACCTCCGACAACCGTGCCCCCGATGGACAGGGGGGAGAATACGATCAAATCCCTGTAATGGTCGAACAAAACCCCCTCATCTGCCTTCAATTCGTAAAAGGATTCCTCACCCAGAATAGCCCTTTTGAACTCATGGGTCTCTATTGCCCTTCCGATCATCTCCCCTTCACTGTGGGCCACAATCCTAAAATCCCTGTCCACAATGGCTATCTCTCTTAACCTCTCATCGGCGGCGTACATCGCCACCAACCCCTGAAGGGAGGGACCGGGGAGGGAGGGATTCCCTTCCCCCCCAAACATGAGCTTCATGGTATTCTGGATTGACCGGACGATAAACCAACTCCCCTTCACCTTTTGGTTGAGGATATTTCTCTCGTTGAGCTTCAACATGCTGATGCCGACCAAGAGGATTGCGGCGATGACCAAGAGGGTCATATTGAGGATGATTTCCACCCTCAACCCGACCGCCAACTTTCTAAACATCCAATCTCTTAGCATCGGTCTCATGGAATGATCAGTCTAAATCCGGAAATGGAGATACCACCGGATAATTTCCCGTCCGAAAAAGAGATAGATGACCGCCCCCATGGAGAGGAATGGACCGAAGGGGATGGCATATTTGCTATCGACCCCCTTGGCAACCATGAGGGCAACGCCCACGATGGAGCCGACGAGCGAACTGATCACGATGGTGAATACGGTCGAGCTCCATCCCAAAAAGGCCCCGATCATGGCCAGGAGCTTGATGTCTCCCCCGCCCATCCCCTCTTTCTTGGTGACCCAGTAAAACAGAACGGCTACGGCATAGAGGAGTCCTCCGCCGATGAATATTCCCAAGAGGGAGTCGAGGGTGGCCATATTGATGCTCCCCTTTACCGCCTTAAAGACAAAGCGGGCGAGAAAATCGTTGTGGCCCGGGGGTTTTACGAATGATGCCAAAAGCCCCGCGATGATCCCGGGGAGACTGATTACATCAGGGATAATCCGGTGATCCAGGTCGATGAAGCTCACCACCACCAGGGATGAAATGAGGATGAAGGAGACAAGGAAAGACGGGGAGAAGCCGAACTTGAGAACCAGGAAAACGGAGAAGAGGGCCATCATCGTCTCAACCAGCGGATACCGTGCCGATATCGGGGTCTTACACGATCGACACTTCCCCCCGAGCACAAAATAGCTGAGGATGGGGATATTATCATACGCCTTTATGGTAGTTTTGCACCGAGGGCAATGCGAAAACGGGGAGATGAGGGATTTTCCCAGGGGAATCCGGAAGATGCAGACATTGAGAAAGCTTCCCACAATGGCCCCAAAGAGGAAGGCAAAGACGTAGATGAGAGCGGGATCCATCTTCCCCCTATCTTTCTATCGTGTCATGGCGAGGCCACTGAGGGCCCCGCCTTTCCATTATGATCTTCTATTTCTCTACTGATTTCAAGCCCTTTTTCCCCGGTAGGGAAAAAGGAGGTGGTCGAATGGGCATCAACCCATGAATTCGACCGAATGGTTTGCAGTATGGTGGGGGATTTTTTTTGAAACCCTGGCAAACGACGAGAGGCTATCGGTTTGGCTTTCTGGTAGCCCTGCCCCATGACGCGCAATCACCGGCTAAAATACTGTCATCACTTCCACTTGTCATCCGCGCCGCCGGAGGTCTTGTTCCCGTCGGCATCGATGGCAAGCCACCCGTTTGCCGCGCCGCCATCCGTTCTATCTTGTCTGGTACCAGCTCTTGGAGCCGCCGTTACAAGGAAGCCCGATGCATGAGCATTGTTATAGGTAATTTGATAATCCCCAGGCTCGTAGGCAGCGGGCCCTCCGCCACCGTCATCGGGCCACCCGAAGGAGACCATATCCCCGGGATTTGCTGGCCAAGTACCATTTTCCGCCCGACGCTGCTCCGCCATGGCCCTAACGTCTTCCAGAGCCACCTTCGCATCGGAGCGCCTGGCCCTCCGTATATGGTTGGTATACATAGGGACGACGATGGCCGAAAGAATCCCGATGATGGCCATGGTAATTACCAGCTCCGTGATGGTGAAGCCTTTGCTCTTTTTCCCGCTCATTTTTTCCTCTCTGTATTGAAAAAATCAAAACTTAAACGGAAAGAAACCGCACACACTCCCTCTTTCCGTGGTTGATGTTTCAGAAATTGATGGTGAATAAAGAAAAGGGAAGGGGCAAGCCTCTGCTCGCCCCTTCCGCTGGTCAGCACTTACCTCGGCAGCCAGCTCACCTTGATTCCAGCGGAGCTTGACCACGTCCACATGGTGAATACTCCAGTCGCAGGGAGAAAGGTTCCATTAACTTCTACCCACTGACCTGTCAAGACCGAACCGATGTCACCCTGTGCACCACCAACGGCGCGGATGTCATAGGTACCTCCACCGGCCGTGTTGTCAAGGGTTCGATATGTCCATTTTCGGCCACCAGCGGCCCCTGGGGACAGGGGAACCTGTACTCCCAGGCCATTCAGTATACCAACTTCGTTTAAATTGGTGTTTCCGCTCCCAATGGGCCAGTCGGGCATGGCCCCCATATCGGACACATAATTGGCCACCTCATCCTTTACGGCGCCAAGACAGTCCGTGGCCTCCTGGAGCTTGGCCTTGTTCACGTTGGCTGTGTACATGGGGATGGCGATAGCCGCCAAGATTCCGATGATCGCCACAACGATCATCAACTCAATCAGTGTAAAACCTTTTTTGTTTCTCATCTTCTGACCTCCTTAAAAGAAATGTGATCTATCTTACCCCTGGCCCCAGAGAAGTCTCCACCTCCTCTCCCTATGGATTTTTCTATGTGCTGGATTCTCTATTTAGCATATTCCATGCCAAGTTCGAATCCTCTCTCTCCATTTCCTCTCGGCCGATAATGTATTGGAAATACAGGGTATTTTCCACAATGCTATTTTTCCTTATAGTATGCAAGGGAGTCAATGTCAACCTTTTTCGTCCAGCCCATGGACATTTTTTGTCGCCCAGTAACAATGTTTGGCCATCATCGGGGGAGGTAGCTGGGCTTTACCCTCCTGCCTTTGCACTGCCACTGCCAGCTGGTGATCGCCTTACCGTTCCAATCGACTTGAGGCGTACATCGAATCCAACCGCCCCTGAGGCTCCGTCCCAAAGAGGCTCGAGCCCTGACAAAGATGACGCCGTTGTCCCTGATCCGATAGATCCATTTTCGGCTTTCCGGCACTTGAACGCCGATGATGTCCCGGATTTGGTTGTGGTTGTCGCACCGGGGCGGAAAAATGCCATCCCCTGAAAAGATACTGGTAATTTCGTCCTTAATGACACCGATGGTATCCACCGCCTCTTGTACCCTCGTTTTTTTGACGTTATCCGTATACATGGGGATGGCGGCGGCGGATAAGATCGCAACGACGGCGACAACGACCATCAGCTCGGTGAGGGTAAATCCAGATTCTTTCCTCATGAAAGACCCCCTGAATCCGGGAATAATTTCGTAAGGTCATCTGTATTTTTGCATTATTTATGCCATCACCGGCTTTCCCCCTTTCCTCCTAGCCCTTGTCCAGGGGATTACGCCAAGGGACGACGGAGTTCCCGGGGCATCGGGAAACTTGAACCGGTTTATCTGTTGACGTGAGATATTTTTTCCCTTACATTATAAACATGCGATTGTACGCGAAACGGAAGCGTAGGAGGCGATTGTTCAAATTCATTCTCACTTCCCTTACGCTCTTTTTCGTCGTCGTGGGCCTCGCGGGTTGGGGGACCTATCTCTACTTCACCTATGATCTCCCCCGGGTCGACTCCCTCAAAGATTACACCCCCCCCATAATTAGCACCGTCTATTCCGATGCGGGGGAGCCCATTGGGGAATTCTTCGTGGAGAAACGAATCGTCGTTCCCATCGAGGAGATCCCCCGATTCGTACTCGAGGCCTTTGTTTCGGCGGAGGATGCGCGTTTTTTTCACCATGAGGGTCTCGACTACCCCGCCATCCTCAGGGCCTTCTGGAAGAATATCCGGGCCGGGGAAATCGTCCAGGGCGGGAGCACCATTACCCAGCAGGTTGCCAGGTCGCTACTGCTCTCCTCCGAGAGGAAGTGGTCGAGAAAGATCCGAGAGGCCATCTTGGCCAACCGGATGGAGAAGTCCCTCTCCAAGGAGGAAATCCTCTACCTCTATCTGAACCAGATCTATCTTGGGCACGGGGCCTATGGAATCGAGGCGGCCTCCCAGAATTACTTCGGAAAACACGTTGAGGA
>DAOVIU010000101.1 GCA_030673585.1 Pseudomonadota bacterium
CCTTGAACATTACCATCGAAGATGCCTTTAAGCTCATCATGTCGGCGGGGATGTCCGTGCCCGCGAGACAGATCGGCCTCCCAAAGGGGGGTGACCAAGGGGGAAAATCCTTTCCCCTCAATTCCAAGGCTGGTTGACCACCATTTTCTCCTCATCTTGGTTGGGGACGGTCGAGATAATCCGATGGCCCTGGATTTTCCACTACAGGTTTGGAAGGGGGCGGAGGGAAAACCCGTCCTTATCCTCATCCATGGCTTGGGTGCGACGGAGAAGAGCTGGACCAATCCCTATGAGGAATTCCTCGGGAAGGGGAAACTATCCTTTGATTACGTGCTGGCGGATTATCTGGAAAGGCCTTCTCCCCCGTACTTTTCATTGGGGCAGCATAGGAACTACTGCCTTTCTACCCCGTTGCGGAGTCTCTCCTCCAGGCCACGTCCCCTGTGGGAGATCTTCAAGGATAGAGGGTACAACCTGCTAACGTGGACCCAGAGCAAGCCGTATGGGCCAATTGCCCTGGCGGTGGAAGAGCTCAATGGGATAGTGGCGGAGTCGGAGGCCATATTCGGCACTGGATCGCCTTTTATTTTCATCGGTCATAGTCGAGGGGGCCTGGTGGCCCGAAAATGGATTCAAGATCACCCCGATAAAAGGAACCGAATCGAGGGGCTCATCCTTCTGGCCTGTCCGAACGGGGGAAGCAGGCTGGCCAATGTGGGCGACTTCTTCGCCCGGGCAGTCAAGACCGTTGGTCGATTTGTGCCCAGGGAACTGTCGCTCGACGGTGGGAGGATCTCCCTTCGGTTAGCCGCCTTTTACGAGGAATTGGCGGAGTTATTCAGGGGGGTGGCCCTGGAAGAGCTCCGTCCTCATTCAGCCTTCATCCGACGGATAAAAAGTGGGGAGCCCGATGAGCAGCGAAGCCGCATACGGTACCTCAATCTGGTGGCAACGAGCACCGTCTTTACGAAGCTCTACCGAATCTCGACAGGGGAAATCGGGGAATTGAAGGAAGTAATCTCCTTGATCGATTCCCTTCCCAAGATGATCCCGCCCATGATGCTGCCCGACGAGATCGTAAACGGCAAGGGGGATGGTTTGGTGTCAAAGGAGAGGGCCAGAATGGCGTGGATAGGGCCGGGATCACAGAAGGAATTCAATATCAACCATCTCAGGATGCTCATAGACGCCGATGTGCGAGGGGAGATCTTCCGATTCCTCGAGAGTATTGGGGAGCAGACGTGAGAGGGTTATGATGAAAGATGGAATTGGGATTTGAAGCACAGTTGCGACACTACACCTCCTCTCATTGACCTCACAGCGGCAGTACTCCAACAGCCAAGCACCCCGTGACCCACCCCCCTATTTAATCGTGAAACTGTAACACTGCATCACTGTATAATTTCGCGCGCAGAGCTCGTTTGCCTGGTTTTTAAGAGACCTTCTAGAGGCAAGCGGGGACTTGGGGGGACCATTATGAGCCGCAGATTTGTTCCTCGAATTTCCTGATGATTTCATCGGTGATATGGCAGCGATCTTGTCCCTTCAGGCTCTTATACTCGTACAAGAAATGGCATAACATATTGATCATGTAAGGCATGCCCTTGGAAAGGGAGAAGATCCGCCCGATGGTTTCATCGTCGAAGAAGGATTTTTCATGATCGTCGAGGGGTTTCCGGACGCATTCCACCACCTGGCTGAGATGGAGCAACTTATCGACCTTGATGGTAATAAACTGCCTCCTGAAGGGGGAGAAGATCTTATCCATCTCGGGAAACATCCGGTCCGTACCCGATAAGATGTACATATATCCGAAGAGGGAATCGATAATATTTCGTTGTTTCTGAATGAGGGCGGTGTTCTTGGAGAGGAGGTCGCATTCATCGAGGAGGACGACGATCACCTTGATCCCCCTTTGGGAGAAGCCGTTGATCAAGGTTCGAAAACCTTCAATAGCGATGCGTTGCGGGATGTGAAGATCGAGCCTGTTCTGTTTTGCCGCGTTGATGCAGGAGTCTGGGAAGAGCAGCTTTTCATCGATGGTTCCGTCTTTTCTGATCTCGTAAAAAAAGAGGGGCTCGTTATGGTCGTGGAGGAACTTCTTGGGGCGTCCCGGGAGCTCACGCTTGGATGGCCATACATAGAGTCCCCTTTTCAGACCTTCCCCGATGATGTTGCTGAAGATTTCCCGGAAGAAGAGGTATTCGGAGGTGACGAGGTCCACGTTGAGGTCCACGTGAACCATCAGCATGTCCTGTTCATCTTTAAAAAGGCCTTGGATGACGTTGAGAAGGCTCGTTTTTCCCGAGGCCCTATTCCCCTGAAGGGCCAAATGAAAATTACTCCCGTTCCGATTGAGGTTGATATAGTACTTGATTTCGTTTAGTTCCCGGTCACGCCCCCCCAGGAAGGCATGTTCTTGAACCGGCCTCGTGAAATTGTAGGGATTCCGCATCGTGGGCCTCGGAAATGAGTTGGTGTATCCGGAATAGAGGTAGAAGCAAAAACTATACCATCTCTATTTACACAATGGGGAGACCGATGCGAGGCCCCTTTTCCGAGTTACAGTGGTTGGGTAACCCCATTCCTGTTTCTCTCCACGAAGGCGTATGCGCTGTGGTTGTGGATGCTTTCGAAATTCTCCGACTCCACGGTGAACCACGTGATGTTTTCATCGGCCATCAGTCTTTCCGAGACTTCCCTGACGACATCCTCCACGAACATCGGTTTTTCGTAGGCCCTTTCCGTGACGTACTGTTCATCGGGGCGTTTGAGGATGGAAAAGACATCGCAGCTGGCGCAGCCCTCTATGAGGTCGATAACATCTTCAATCCAGATAAACCGGTTGAAACGGAAGTGGGCCGTCACAAGGCCTCTCTGGTTATGGGCGCCGTACCGGCTAATTTCCTTGGAGCATGGACAGACGGTGGTTATGGGAACGGTAACCCCCATGTAGAAGTCCTCGATTTCATCGCTTGAGCCGCAGAATCGACACCGGTATTCCAGCAGGCTCTTCGATCTGGTCACCGGTGCCCTCTTCTGGATGAAATATGGGAACTCGATTTCCAAGTGAGCTTTTTGGGCCCGAAGTTTCACTTTCATCTCGTTGAGGATCTTGGAGAAATTCTTGATGGCAATACTGCCCCTATATTTGTTGAGGATCTCGACGAAACGGCTCATATGGGTTCCCTTGAAATGGTGTGGAAGATCGACGTACATATTGACGCTGGCCACGGTATGTTGCACCCCGTGGTATTTGTCCAGAACGGTGATGGGGTAACTGATATCCTTTACCCCAACCTTGTTTATTTCGATGTTTCGCCAGTCCTTTTGGTTTTGAATGTCACGCATTGTTCTCATCCTCATAGTAGCAAGCACAGGCCCCCGCGGATTCCCAAGCCGTCACCTTGGTTAGCCTGGCTTGACCTCCTTCAAGTCGATCCTTGAGGTGGTCGAAGATATATTTAGCGATATTTTCCGATGATGGGTTGACCTCGGCGAAATAGGGGATTTCGTTGAGGTACCTATGGTCAAGGGTTTCCAGGACCGTTTGCGTGATCTCCTTTAACTTTCTGAAGTCCAAAACCATTCCGTCCTCCCCCAATTCCGATGATGAGACGAAGATCTCGACCTTCCAGTTATGCCCGTGGAGGTTTTCACATTGCCCATTGTAATCCCTGAGATGGTGAGCTCCCGAAAAAGAGGACTCGATTTTGATTTCATACATGGTCGTCCCCACACCCGAAGTGCATAATGATCATTATTATATTCCATTGGTGAACCTCCTACAAGATACCATCGGTTCTGAAATCGAGATACGGGGATACCATTTCGCGGGTTCCATGACCTTGTCCAACGTGAACTCCAGCAAGACCTCCCCTGCCCGCCTCTTCCACGGATCGAGTTCGATTTTCCCATTGAAATAAGGGAGGCTCTTTGGTATAGTCGGCCCAGGTCCAAGGGGAGGTACCCGTGCAAATCCATGGGGAGTTTGTCTATACCGTCAGCCAATTGACCCAGGAGATAAAGGACCTTTTGGGGGAACACTTCATCGATATCTGGGTAGAGGGGGAGGTCTCCAACGTGAGGGTCCCCCCCTCGGGCCACATCTATTTTACCCTGAAGGACAAATGGAGCCAGATGAGGGCCCTCATCTTCAAACAGCAGGCCCGTGATCTGCCCTTCACTCCCGAAGATGGTCTTCACATTGTATGCCGGGGAAGGGTGTCCCTTTATGAGCCACGGGGGGAATACCAGTTAATTCTGGACTACATGGAGCCTAAGGGCATCGGGGCTCTCCAGATAGCCTTTGAACAGTTGAAGGGTCGTCTGAAGGCGGAGGGGCTTTTCGAGGAGGAGCGAAAGAGATCCCTTCCCATTGTCCCCAGGCGGATCGGGATAGTGACGTCCCCATCAGGCGCGGCAATTCGGGATATGCTTCAGATCGTCCATCGGCGTTTTCCCAACGTGGGGATATTGATCTGCCCGGTTAGGGTCCAGGGAGCAGAATCCCCCCTTGAGATTGCTCAGGCAGTCCGGGATCTGAACGAGCTGGGGGATGTGGAGGTTATCATAGTGGGAAGGGGAGGAGGGTCCCTTGAAGACCTGTGGGCCTTCAACCACGAGGGGGTGGCAAGGGCCATCTATGAGTCACGGATTCCCGTCATCTCCGCGGTGGGTCATGAGACGGATTTCACCATCGCCGATTTTGTGGCGGATATACGGGCACCGACCCCTTCGGCCGCAGCGGAGCTGGTTGTCAGGGAGAAGGCCGAATTGGATCGAGTCATTCAGGGCTTAAACCTGAGAATGATCGGCTGCATGAGGCAATACTTAGAGTTGTTGAGGGGTCGCATCGATGGGGCAAAGAAGGGCTTGGCGGATCCCCGTAAGAGGGTAGAGCGGTTTTTGAAACACCTCAATGAGCTGTCGCGTCGTCTGTCTGCGGGTGGCCATCGGCTCGTGGTAGATGCGCAGAACAGGGCCGATAGCTTGAGGGAAAAACTGCTCTACAGGAATCCTCATGAAAGGGCCGAGGTATTCGAAGTGAGGGTTTCGCGATTGACGAGGGATTTGAGTGGTGCTATCCACAGGAGAATTTGGGAAGGGGAGAATCGAGTAAGCCAGTTGGTTTCCAACTTGGACAACCTCAGCCCCTTAGCCATTCTCAAGAGGGGATATAGCATCACCAGGAAGTATCCATCCGATGAGATCGTAAAGGACGCACACGCAGTGGCAAAGGGCGAGAGGGTAAAGGTGAAGTTGTATCGGGGGGAGATCCTATGCGAAGTAGAGGAATCTGGCTTGTCGTAGCCTTTTCCTTATTCATGATTCCCGTGGGATCGGGGCTCTGTTTTGGAGGTGAGGATACCTGGAGCATCGAGGGGATCCGCTCGGCTGTCAAACAAGGGGATGTATTCAGGCTGAGGGTAACGGTTGAAGGAAAGGGGGTTCCGTCGGGGGATTTTCAAGGTAAGGGGATTTTCTTCCATTCTCGGGAAAATGGCAAGGACTGGGAAGCCCTGGTGGGGGTGGATTTAGAATGTGTGGCGGGGACTTACCCGCTAAAAATCACCCTCAAAAAAGGAAGCTGGGCTAGCAAGCGGATGTTCGAAATAGAGGTGGGTAGGGCATTTTTCGGCGTTCAGAGGATAAATCTGCCCCCCGAGATGGTCGATTTAGACCCCCAGTCCCTGAAGCGGGTGATGGAGGAGAAGAAGAGAATAGAGGCATTATGGATGGTGAGGA
>DAOVIU010000081.1 GCA_030673585.1 Pseudomonadota bacterium
AACCTCAGGGCTTGAAAATCGTCGGTGAGTTCGGCCTGAGGAAAACTGTTCCCGGCAAAGGTCACCATGCCGAGCCTATTTCCAGCTAGCTCCGGCAGACATCCCAGCAGAGCGTCCTTTGCCATTGCAATTCGGGAGGCCTCTGGGCCACAATCCTCGGCCGCCATACTTCTGGATACGTCCAGAACGGCCACCACGTCGAGAGTTCCCTCCTTGATCCGTTTGGAATCTCCAGAGAGGAGAGGTCGAGCCGCGGCCGTAATCAATAGGGCAAAGCAGAGGACGAGGGGTAGCCTCAGGTACGGGATTTTTCCATTGCGGGGGAACCGGGAAAACTGGGTAAGCAAGTCCATTTTCCCAAATTCCTCAAGGATGGCCTTCCTCCGGTGCAAGCCCCACACAATGGCTCCCAGAACGAAGGGCAGGACTAATATGGCCCAAAATGCCTTAGCATTCAGAAATTCAATGGACATGGCTCCCTAAATGTCTGGTTTATCCGGACCGTACTGACCCTTCTGGCTCTTATCGTCTTCCTCCTCCCCCGGCTCTGGTTTCAGAGATGCCTGACTGCCTTCATCGGGGAATGCCAGGGGATAGAAGGCATAGAGCCTTTCAAGGTTGTATTTGGTCTCCCAATCGGTGGGATCGAGCCGAAGGGATTCTCGGTACATTTCGGCCGCCTTTTTCGGCAACTCGAGTCGAACCAAAATGTTACCGATATTATAATAGGCCTGTTTCTTCCGGAATGTATCATCGCTTTTTCGAACGACACCATAGAAGTGCTTCATTGCCTTCTCCAGGTTATCCGCACGGTAGGCCCTTACTCCCATATTGTACGAGATGAGATCTTCTGAGGCGAAGAGGTTTTCCCTGGCTTCTTCAAGGTGCTGTTGGTCCAATCGATTCTCCTCTATTGCCTTTACCGCTTCTCCAATCAAGTTCCCGTACCAGTACTTCTGGTAAATTCCGCAGGAGAGGCAGAGGCCTCCGATAATGATCAAATAAATCCGCACGGAACGGATAACTGCGATCGCCCTCATGGGGGTACCTCCTAACAGAGTTCGATAAAAAAGGTATTGCGTAGCAGCGTCACAATGAACAAAAGTCCCAATCCCACAACGAGAACTATGGGATAGAGCTCCTGGCTCTTTCCCTGAGTTTCTATTTCAACCCTGCTGGGTTCCAGGCGATCTATTTCGTCAAAGCCCGCGGTTAAATCCCTTCCTTCCTCAACGGCGATGAACCGTCCCTCGACCATGCCAACGATCTCCAAAAGATCGCTATTCTCCTTCCTCAGACTTACTCCCAGGAGATAGAAGTGGACCCCCATCTTCTTCATCGCCCTGATGATCATCTCCTTATCCTTAGTTGAAATTGCGGCCTCGCCATCGGAAAGGAATACCAGAATGCGACTCGTCGACTGTCCCATCTCCCTGAAGTGCTCCATGGCCGCCACCAAGGGTTGAGCGAGATTAGTACCGCCATAGAAGGTAGACCCAAGCCTTCTGACTTTTTTCGATATGATGCCGAGATCCCTCGTCAAGGGCCAGCTTCCAAAAGTTTCGTCACCAAAGACCAAGAGCCCGATCCTATCATTTTCCCGTTTTTGAACGAATTGGAGCGCCGCCTTTTTGGCAACATCGATCTTCCTTGGTCCATCTCCCACGTACCAGCTCCCCCCCATGGGGTTTTCCATGCTGTGCGAGAGGTCCATGACGAGGACGATGTCGCGGGCGAGAAACCTCTCGTGTTGAACGACTTTTTGCCATTGAGGCCGGGCAAGTCCCAGAATCAAAAGGGCTATCGTGATGGTGAAGAGGACCTGCGGGATGTGCGCCCACAACCTTGATCCCCCCTCGGCCTCTAGGAGGCGAAGCTGCGAGTACCCGACGTAAGCGGTTTTCCTGGTGAGGAAAAGGGCCAAAAAAATGACTCCCGCCAGGAGAAGGAAAGGGTTACTCAGCCGAATCATGCTTGCTCCACCCCTTGACACGTTGTTTCTTCGATTGTGTCCATGAGCCCGGTGAATCGTCTCATAACGGACTCGACATCCACGGGGGCTTCTCCCTCGTAGATAACCTGGTTGATTCTTTCCACCAGGCCCTCGAGCTCCTCGTAGAATGGATGATCCTTCAACTGACGTGCGATCTTCTTCGATGACTCATTGGCGGTAGTGAACCCATAGACATCTCTCAGGAAATTCCTCAGGATCGTGTTGATCTCAAAGAACAGGTGTTTTCGATGATCTTCGTAGTTGAAACACCTCTCCCTGGCTTCCTGGAGCTCCTTCAGCGCGCGGTCCCTGGGGGTGGGATTCGCGCTTTCCCCTACAACCCTCCCTCTCCTTCTGATGAGCTCCCAAGGCCAGGTGAGGAAGGCCACGAAGACCACGATACCGCCTACGATGATGGCAGCTTTCCAAATAACGGCCGCCCTCTCATCCATGATGGGCCCCTTAATATCCTTCATTGGACCGTAGTAGGTGGCCGTCCGTGACACGAAGATATCAAAAGGTTGCGAAAAGAGGTGCCGATAGCGATACTTTGATGCTACCCGATTCCAATCCTCTTCCGTTGCGTAAGAGATGCGGAGAGGGGGAAATTTCAGCTTGTCCACAGCGATGGCAGGTTCAAAGGACTGGAGAAGATAGAGGATCGTGTAGGTAGTCCCGCCGTTCTTACGGCGCTCACGGACCCTCACCTTCCGAACCTCAAAAATCCCGTGGGTTTCCTCTTCCCGGGGTAGGTTAACCAGGTCTATCATGTGTCCATCCCTCGTCTCCAGGGTGACCGTCAAAGGAATCTCATCGCCGATATGGAAGCCGAAGTTCCTCGGACAGTGAAAATCAACGGTTATGGGGAAGGCCTCATGACCAGGGGAGCTCCCATCACCTGACTGAATACTGGGCTTATCCGAAGATACAGGTCCCAGGGCGAGGCAGGCAGTCAAGAACGTAAGTAGGACGAACATCTTCACTTAACGGGTCCTCCTCCGGGCAAGAAAAAGCCTCCCAATTTCGCCGACGTAGTCGGTTTCTTGATTTATCCAGAGAGCATCAATGGATAGGCTTTGAAACAACGCTTTCAGGCCCTGCTCCCTACCCTCTGCTCGTTTCTGAAATGCCGCCTTCCTTTCGGCCCCTCCCAACCAGATGGTCCTGCTCTTGCCGGTCTCCAAATCCTTCAGGGCAGCGATGCACCACTTTTTAGGGAGGACCTTTTCCCTCGGGTCCGAAATGACAATGCAAACTACGTCATGCAGGAGGGCAAACGGCTTGAGAGCCTTCTCGAATCCCATAGTATGTTCCTGGAAGTCGGAGATGAGAAATACCAAGGATCGCTTTGTCGGCAGCCGGGAGAGGGCCCGGGCCAATCCTCCTCCATTTCCATGAGACCTCGTATCGAGGACCTTCTGAGGAATCAGGAGCCTGTAATCCTTGGGATTTCGCAGGGGCCATTGGATTTCAACCTCGGATCCGTATCCAATAAAACCGACTCGGTCGCGGCATCGCCATGCCGCGTGAGCCAGAATTGCGGAGATTTCCGCCGCCAATCTCCGTTTTGTCACCCGGACCGTTCCAAAATCCATGGACTGGCTCAGATCCACGAGGAGAAAAACGGCCAGGTTAGCTTCAGTCAGCCGAGTGTTCTTCAGGATTACGTGGCCACCCGTTCTTGCGGTAGCAGACCAGTTTATAGATCGTGGGTTATCCCCCAGTTCATATTCGGTGATCGTCTCGAACTCCGAGGATCCTCCCATCTGGCGACTGGACCAGATTCCGAGATCATGCTGGCCCGAATACCAGCGAACATAGTAATCAACCTCCGCAATCTTTTCGAGGATCTCTCTCACGGCACATGAACTCCATCCAAAATCTCGTCGATTACGGTTTCCACGGTCAACCCCTCGGCCTCGGCGGAAAACTCCAGGAAAATTCGATGCCTAAAAACATCCCTTGCCACGGCCTGAACATCCTCAGGATAGACGTGCTGGCGGTTATGCAGGAACGCCTCCACGCGAGCCGCATCTCTCAGGGCTATGGTTGCCCGAGGGGAAGCACCGAGCTTCACACATCCCTCAAGCTCTTTCAAACCAAACTCCTCCGGGAAACGGGTCGCCCGAACCAGGTCAACGATGTATTGATGGGCGTACCCTTCCACGGACACATCCTTTTTTATGCTCTCCCTCAGATTACAGATGTCATGCGGCTCGACGACCCGCTGGACGGCTCTGATTTTATCCCTCTGATCGAGGTGGACGTTGGTGAGGATATCAATCTCATCATTTGGGCTGGGATATCCGACCACAACCTTGAAGAGAAACCGATCCAGCTGGGCTTCGGGAAGGGGATAGGTGCCGTCCTGTTCGACGGGATTCTGCGTTGCCAGCACGATGAAGGGATCGGGAAGCTCAAGGGTGTCTTTCCCCATCACGGTAACTTGCCGCTCCTGCATGGCTTGGAGCAGGGCAGCCTGTGTTTTTGCCGGGGCCCGGTTAATTTCGTCCACCAGGGCCATATGGCAGTCGGCCAGGGGGCCCTTCTGAAGTTTGAAGCGATTTCCGGTGTAGACATAGGTCCCAAGGAGGTCGCTGGGAAGCATATCGGGAACCATCTGGATCCTCCGGAACACCCCTCCCATGGCTGCTCCAAGGGCTGACACCAAGAGGGTCTTGGCCAATCCCGGAACACCCTCCAGGAGGACGTGGCCATCGGCAAGGAGGGCTACCACAATACGACAGATCAAGGGCTTCTGCCCCACGATAATCTTCTCTATTTCGGCCACCAGGTTCTGGACCTTCTCGATGCCTTCATGGAGGCTTGACTCTGATATTTCCTTATGATGAGCGGCGAGTTGCATGGAACCCCCCTATTTTGCAAAACGTGTTTTATTCTTATTTCTGCAATTTTATGCAATCGACATGCCAAGATTTTTCTTCATCCCGACGGGATTTATCGAAAACGATCCCGTGGCGCCAGGCCAAATTGTGAAAATTTTTCAATGTATACGCAAAATTTATCAGGATTTAACCGGAATTAACTGTGCGTATTCAGATTTTATTCATTACGGTGGTGCGCTCGGGGGCAGCGGCTTTTTTCGATAACCTTAGGAATGTTCGGGCCCTAATTTCCTTGACATCTCAGGAAATTCGAGTTAACATTTACTGAATTTCGCCAGGGGAGCCCCATGGGCTGAGAAATTCCGTCCCGAAACTCGGGACTGGGATGACCCTTCGAACCTGTTTGGGTAATTCCAGCGTAGGGAAGCGGCGATCGAAAAAACGGATAAGGGCCGTAATACCGAGACGGAATTACGGCCCTTTTTTTGAAAGGAGATGGACATGGAGCTGAATGAAGTTGTCGTTACCAAGGCAATTATCGAGCGTTTCACGAGGAAACTGAAGGAGAACCTCGATCTGGATGTAGCCGTGGTTGGAGGAGGCCCTTCCGGCCTCGTGGCATCCTACTATTTGGCAAAGGCGGGGTTCAAGGTCGCCATCTTTGAGAGAAAGCTGAGCATTGGAGGGGGAATGTGGGGCGGAGGGATGATGTTCAATGAAGTGGTGGTCCAGGAGGAGGGGAAACGAATCCTGGACGAATTCGCCATCCGAACCGAGCCCTATGAGAATGGCTACTATACCGCCGATTCGATAGAGGCCACTACTACCATCGGCTCCCATACTACCAAAGCCGGGGTCACCATATTCAACCTCATCAGCGCTGAGGACGTGGTGGTGCGGGAAAATCGCGTAACGGGCCTGGTCTTGAACTGGACCGCCGTGGAAATGGCCAATCTGCACGTCGACCCCCTCGCCATTCGATCCAAGTATGTCATCGACGCCACGGGGCACGCCACTGAGGTGGTAGCCATCATCCAGCGGAAGATGGGCGCCCCGCTTTTCACCGAAACGGGGAAGGTCCTGGGCGAGAAATCCCTCTGGGCGGAGGCCGCGGAAAGGGATATCCTGGATAACACCAAGGAGGCGTTTCCAGGGGTTTTCGTGGCGGGGATGGCTGCCAATGCTACCTTCGGTTCATATCGAATGGGCCCCATCTTCGGGGGAATGCTGCTTTCAGGAGAGAGGGTCGCCGAGCTCTTGGTCGAAAGGCTCCGCCAGGGAGGAGAACGATAGTGAAGAGGGTACTAACCATCGCCGGATCGGATTCCGGAGGGGGCG
>DAOVIU010000329.1 GCA_030673585.1 Pseudomonadota bacterium
ACCACCCCCTTGTGCTCGTCGGCCGGGCCCACTTTGATGACCCTTGGCTCTTCGAGAAGAACTTCGTCTTCAATTAGATGGTCAAGGCCTTTTCGATATTCTTGGTATCGGCTGTGACGCTTCTCGGGGCCACAAGCCTTGGGGCGCCGGCAGAACCTTCCGGAAAGGAAGAGATACTTGCCGTTGTTCACAGGATGGTATCGGTATTCGAAAAGATGGAGGATTTCACCTGCGAGACGGAGGTCACGTACTACGAGGGGGGGATAGAGGATCAGCAGTGGCGGGTAAAGTTCTTCTTCAAGAAGGGGAAGAAATTTCGCGTGGATTTCTCCCATCCCTTTAAAGGAATGAGCGTATTCTACAAGGGCGGTGATGAAGAACTGACCGTGAGGCCATTGTCATTCTTGCCCGCCCTGAAGCTTCGCCTTTCCATAGACAACCCTCTTGCCAAGACTCCGAGCGGACAACGAATCGACCAGACGGATGTTGCGTATTTCATTCGGTTCATCTTCGAGAATCTCAAATCGGTTGAGCAAAGGGAGAATGAATTCCAAGACGATGGGCAACGAGTACAGTTCCTGTTTTGGGCCCTGGATTATATCGAAGGGGAGCATCTTGAGAAATACCGGGTGTTTGTCTCTAAGAAAAACTGGTTTCCCATGCGGGTAGAAAGGCACAATCCCCAGGGCGATCTCGTCGAACTCATCGTCTTCAAGAATTTCGTTATCAATGCTCATCTGGAAGATGAGCATTTTCTCACTTAAAACTCATAGCGGATTTATGAATGCTTGACAGGCCGGTAATTCTATTCGACGGGGAGTGTAATCTCTGTAACTGGGCTGTGAACTTCGTGCTCCATAAAGATAGGAGGGAAATTTTTCTCTTTTCTCCGGTTCAATCCGACTCGGGTAGAGAGATTCTTTCAAAGTTAGGGTTGTCAAATAGGGAAGTGGAGACAATATATCTATTGGAAAACGATAAGGTATATTCTAAGTCCACCGCGGTTTTGCGGATTTGGGGGAAACTCCCTTATCCCTGGAAACTCCTGGTCGCCTTCATCATCGTTCCAAAATGTATTCGTGATATTATCTATGATGTGATAGCGAGAAATAGGTACGGTTGGTTCGGTAAAGCCAACTCATGTGGGATACCGAGCGAAAGGGAGAAGAGTCGATTTCTCAGTTAACATTCTCGAATTTTCTTCTGGCAATCACCGTCATCACCCATGCCAGGATGGGTTTCGGCGCAGGCTGGGATCAACCGCCATGGCACATTAGTCCTTGAGAATTGCCCCTGTGGCCGCTGAGCTCACCAACTGCCTGTATCTTCGGAGATAGCCAGACACCTCCCTCAACTTCGGAGGGCCGACTTCGGCCCGTCTTCGATCAAATTCCTCGTCGCTCAGATCCGCATTGAGCTTCCCGTTCAAAAGGTCGATTTGGATGATATCCCCATCCCTCAGAAGGCCTATGGGTCCGTTTTCAGCCGCCTCCGGCGATACGTGGCCTATGGCTGCGCCGCGAGTTGCCCCTGAAAATCGACCGTCCGTTATGAGAGCCACGTCCCGGTCCAAGCCCATTCCCGCAACGATGGAGGTCGGTGCCAGCATTTCCCTCATCCCCGGCCCGCCCTTTGGCCCCTCATTCAGGATCACCACAATATCGCCTTTCTTCACATGGCCTTCCATGAGGCCCTGGGTGGCGTCCTCTTCGGACTGATAGACCCTCGCCGGTCCTCTGTGTTGCCACATGGCCTCATCAACGGCGGCCTTCTTGACTACGGCCCCCTCAGGGGCGATGTTCCCATATAAAACCGCTATACCACCGTCAGACCGGTATGGATCGGTCACGGAACGGATGACATCGTCCCTCTTTACTGCAACGCCCGATTCCTTCCAAACCTCCCCGTATGTCCTTCCCGTCACCGTCAAGACGTCAGGAGATACAAGGTTTGCGCTGGCAAGCACCTTCATGAGGGCCTGGATTCCCCCCGCCCAGTAAAGATCCTCAATGAAATGGTCGCCCGAAGGGCTGAGCTCGCATAGTTGAGGGGTCTTTTGGCTGAAGGCGCGGAAGGTATCGAGAGAGAGTTCAAGGCCCGCCTCGTGGGCGATGGCCGGAAGGTGGAGGATTGTATTGGTGGAACCTCCTATGGCCATATCAACTGTTACGGCATTATCAAAGGCCTTCATGGTTAGAATATCCCTCGGTTTGATTCCCCTCTCCAACAACTCCATGAGCTTCATTCCGGCCTCCGTGGCAAGGCGCAACCTCTCTGAATAGACCGCGGGTATCGTTCCATTCCCGGGAAGTGCCATTCCCAGCGCCTCAGCCATGCAGTTCATAGTATTGGCGGTAAACATGCCGGCGCAGGAGCCGCAAGTTGGACAGGCGCTATTTTCCCACTCCACCAGGTCTTCCTCGGTGAGCTTTCCGCTCTTGTAGAGCCCGACAGCCTCGAAGGCATCGCTAACGTCGACAGACTGGCCCTTTACGCGCCCCGTCAACATGGGGCCGCCACTGACGATAATGCTGGGGATATTGACCCGGGCGAGGGCCATGAGCATTCCCGGGGTAATTTTGTCGCAGTTGGTGACGCAAACGAGCGCATCAAAGGCGTGGGCCTCGGCCATGACCTCTACGGAATCGGCGATGATTTCCCTGCTCGGTAAAGGGTAACGCATTCCCTCATGACCCATCGCCAGCCCGTCACAGATATTTATGGTTTGGAACACGGCGGGCGTGCCCCCGGCCATGAGAACTCCATCCCTGGCTGCAGCCGCCACCTTACCGAGGTTCATATGTCC
>DAOVIU010000051.1 GCA_030673585.1 Pseudomonadota bacterium
CCGGAACCTGTCCAAGAGCTTTCCGAAGTTTGCCAAGCCCATGGCGTCCGAATCATTTACGATGGGGCCCATGTTTTGGGCCTTATTGCGGGGAAACGATTTCAAAATCCCTTGAATGAAGGGGCCTTTTTGATGACGGCCAGCACCCATAAGACGTTCTTCGGAAGCCAGCGCGGCCTCATCTTGAGCAATATGGAGGGTGAGTATTGGCGCAAGATCGATAGAGGCGCCTTTCCGGGATCCTCCAGCAACCACCACCTTGATACCCTCGCTCAAATGGCCATCTGCACGTACGAAATGATGGAATACGGCGAGCAATACGCTGAGGGTACCATCAAGAATGCCAAGGCCCTTGCCTCAGCCCTGGACCGGTTCGGATTTGACGTTCAGGCGAAGGAATTTGGGTATACTGAAACCCATCAGGTCGGGGTCAACGTGAAAGCATTTGGTGGGGGGGAGAAGGTCTCCAGAACCCTTGAGATGAACGACATCATCCTCAATATGAATATGCTGCCCCATGAACCCTTAAGTGCCCATGACCACCCAGAGGGAGTCAGGATCGGAGCCCAGGAGATGACGCGATTCGGGATGGGAGAGGAAGAGATGGCCCGCATCGCCGAGCTCATCAAGGAATGTATTGTCGAGAAGAGATCGGTGAAGGAGGAGGTTAATCGGTTCAGGTCTGAATATCAAGAGGTTACATACAGCTTCGATGAGCCCGCGCTGAGGAAACCGGAACTGGTTGAAATAAAGGCAACATAACGGAGGTAAGGAAGATGTTTGGACTCGGACTGCCCGAGATGATCGTCATTGCCATTATCATACTCCTGATATTCGGTGCGAAGAGGCTTCCGGAGATCGGAAAGGGCCTGGGGAAGACGGCGAAGGAGATCAAGGATATATCGAAGGAAATGGAGAAGGGGAAAGAGAAGGAACAGGCCGAAGAACCGGAAGGAGAAGGGGAAAAGCCCCCTGAAAAAGCTGAAGGCAAGGAAAACCTACTGGGTGACATCAAACCCGTGGTGAAAGACCTAAAGGAGATCAAGGGGAAGGTGGATAAGGTCAGAAAGTGGACCAGATTGCTGAAATAAACCCTTTACCGGTTCTTGTATACGACCTTTGCCACGTATTCCGCGCCCCTCTCAATGGCATACTCAACGGTATCATTACTCCCCGATGACTTTGCATTGACGTCCTTCTTCAGAACCACTTTCCTCTTTTCACCATCGATAAACTTACAGTTGAATTGAACTGACGCGCTCCCCATATGTCTCCCCCCGGGGATGAAGCTTTTCCCTATTCGCCTCCCCACCGTAGGCGGGACGTAGGAAAGGATCTCCGCATCGAGGAGCACTACCCCGGCCTTCGAGGAGGGCATTTTCGTCGTTATCTTCTTGAACCACTTATACTTGGCATTGTAGCGCTGAAGCTGGCTCA
Organism: Pseudomonadota bacterium; assembly: GCA_030673585.1. The sequence goes on from DAOVIU010000051.1 coordinate 1,438, forward strand.
GGAGGGCATCCTTGAGGTTGGACGCATACTCTTTCGGTATACCGACATCGGATTTGACAGTCACAAGATGAACCACGAGGGTATCATAGCCCGTAAGGCGTTTCTCTGCCACGGCTTGTCCATGAAAGCAAAATACCACTATGACTACCACGAAACCCATAAACCATCCAAACCGCTTGCCCATGAGAAATACCTCCTTTTTTGATAGTGGAAAATAGACCTTTCCCATCCCTTCCCAAGGGAACGATTGAGTAAATAATAAGCCAAACCCTCATCCCCGTCAATAATTTTGGGGCGACTTCCGAATGGAGGGGAGCACCATGCAACGTGCCCCCGATGGTTTACCGTACCACACGATAGTTCATCTCCTCACGCTCGCCTTGAAAGCCATAAACCGCTATGTTAGTATTCGTCTTTGAACGCCTTTGGCCGATGCCGCTTGATGCCCGATCTTGGGGGATAGGGTCTGCCGGAGGGAACTGAGGGCCGATCAGAATATTTCAGGGAAAAGCGTGGAGGGCTTATCACTATGGAGACGTTACCTTCTTACAAGGCCTGCTTCGCTTGCGGCAAGGAGAATAGGCATGGATTGCGCCTCCAATTCTTCGCTGACCGAGATTCGGTGAGAGGGACTTTTAGGCCCCGGGATCACTTCTGTGGGTACCCGGGACTCGTCCATGGCGGCATCCTGGCCTCCGTGGCCGATGAAGTAATGTGGTGGGCCGCCAGTTGGAAGGAGGCTTCCTCCTGTGTCACGGTGGAGTTGAGCGTCAAATACCTCAAGCCCGCTCCCACTGAAGGGGAATTGGAGTTGACCGGCCGGGTGAAGGGCCAAAAGAAGAGAATTATGGAAGTCGAGGGGGAAGTGAGGGATAAAGAAGGAAAGGTTTATGCCACTGCGTGGGGGAAGTATCTCATCCTAACCGATGAAAAGAATCGGGAGGCCATGCCGCTGCTGGATTTCACGGGTTGTAGCGAGGAAGTGAAGGAACGATATCTGAAGAACCCTTGATCTTCGTAATCCATTACCTACCTTTTCACCCAACCTTTTGCTCTGAAATCTCCGAAAAAATCGGAGCGGATTGGCCTCCGAAGTCGTTGGTGGCTTGTGCCTCTCAGGGAGAATCGGTGGAAGGCGTTTCAGGCGAAGAAATTGCAGGGGTTTTCCGCCTTTCACGCCTGAACCCCAGGTGCAAGAGCGACATTGTTGGCATTAAAAGGGTAAAGGGTAGCAGGAAAAATATGAAGGCATGAGCCCAGACCAGCAATAGTAATATCGTGATGGGTCCCAACCAGAATGTTAGGGCATGGGCCCAGAAGGAATGGCCCAATTTTCTTGCGATCCTGCCCCATAACCAGCCGCACACCAAGAAGAATCCCCCATAGTATGCAATGCCGATGATGAGCTCAAGGGTCTCATTGCCCACGTGGATCAACAAACCCAACAAGAGGATGGAGATGACCGCAAATACAATGGCCCACAAGGTGAGCGCAAAGGCCCAAAAGGAGTAACCAAGCCTCTGACCGATTCTCCCCCATGCCCAGCTATCAAGGAAAAACAGCCCTCCGAAGAAAAGAATCGATATGAACACCTCAACAGTCTCTCCCATTATCGCTCCTCCCAGGGGGCTCCAGGGCGGCGCCCTCATGGATTCGGATCCCATTCTCCATACCATAACTCGGATTGGGAAACAATCCCTTTCATAAAGCAGCAGCACCCTTTTTCCTTGGCCTCAGTATTCCGAAAACCCCTTGCCCAAATCCCCATTTAGGTCCAGGGAATTTGCGCCAACGGTTGGTTCCCTTATACCCTTTTCGAGGCACGCAAGCAGGAAACTCCAGAACATAATGGTGTTGAAAAATTTCGGCTGATGGCTTAAGAAGCTGAATAGAAACTTCAACGGAGGTCCCAATGGAAAAGAAGGTGTTCGATGCTCTCTTGAAAAGGGTGGAATGGGAGCCTTATGCTCAACTTCTGGGATTGAGGCTCAAGAAAGTGGACAAGGGTTATTCCCTCGTGGAAATGGAAATTCGGGAGGAGATGCAAAACATCCTGGAAAGCACCCACGGTGGGGCCATCTTCTCACTCATCGACGAAGCCTTCGAAACGGCTTCGAATTCCCACGGAACCATTGCCGTGGCGCTCAACATGAATGTCACCTTTATTGCCCCTCCATCTCCGGGCGAGGTCCTACAGGCCGAGGCAAAGGAGATCAACCTCACCCCACGGACGGCCACTTACCTCATTAACGTAACCGGCGTGGAGCGTCGACTCATCGCCACCTGCCAGGCGTTGGTCTACCGCAAAAAGGAGATGTTGCCGTTTCTGGAGGAGTAGCTCTTTGCGGCAAAAAGGGGGATGGGACGGGGTAATGGGAGTAATGACCTTATAATGACCATCACCTCTTCATCAGCGACTCGTAGGCCCTCTGAATGGCCACTACCTTCCTATGGGCCATCTCTTGGAATTCGTTGCCCAGATGGGTCACCTTATCGGGGTGATATTTGGCCACTGCCTTTCGATACGCAGCCTTGATCTCATCGGGGGAGGCGCCCGGCTTTACGCCGAGGATTTTAAGCGGATCTTTTTCCTCATTGCCGCTGGGGGCTTCTCCGTCCCGTTTCTCCTCGTAACTCCCCTCCCCTTGGCCAGTTGGTGGCCTCTTATATCCTCTGTACCTCCGGTAAAAATCACCAGGGGATTCTCCCGGACGTTTGGTCATGAGGAACCAAATGAGAACTCCGATCAAGAGGAGATCGTCCACCCATCCCGGGCCCACCAAAAAATCGGGAAGAACGTCAAAGGGGCTAAGAATATACAGGAGGACCAGAATCAGGGGTAAAGCCCTCCGCAGCCAAATCTTCATGTTTGTACTGTCCTCCCTTGCGATGCAGGATTATAGGGGATAATAGTAGTTTCCGAGATCCTTCTCGCCTAAGGATAAATGGATAAAATGCATTTCCCTCCCACTAATGAATGAGTTTCTTCTTGATGAACCGTTTTATCCGGTGGTAGAAATAATCCGCCTGACACATCAGGGTCTCCTGTTTTCGCTCGATCCTCGATAACTCCTTCCTCTTAACCCTATCGCTGAAAAGGGTCAGCTCCCCGTTGGGTTCCACGATTTTTATAACTCCCCTTTTTACCTCCGCCTCCAAAACACGAATCTGAATGCCTTCCGAGGAGAAGATCTTCTCCATCCCTCTCTCCTTTAGATTAATCCATACCGAGATCCCCAATACAATCAGGATAAGGACGATAACGGAGGTAGATCGTTTCATGAATTCCCCCCGGAATCCTCATAAGAGAGGCCCACATCCTCTTCTATAGCAACTTTTTCAAGGGGAGTCAATCAGGCCTCGGTTTAAGCACGGCCAGAATGCGTGGCCGGAAGGACTCTGAAAAAATTGCATAGTAAACGAATACCATCGCTCTTTAGATCAGGCCATATGTTTGTAACTATTTGAAATTATTTTGAAATATAAAAATAAATCGCAAGGACGATTATTGGCACGAAACTTGAATATAAATATTCGGCAAATAGTAAGCAAAGGAGGCGTGGGGATGAAAGTTAGACTACTAAAATGTAAAGAAGGTCACAAAACCGTAGCCCTTGCGAATTACAATCCAAAGCTCTGTGAGGCCGACATCGATTTCTTTGTCCAAAACAACGGACGCATGACTCGCCATAAGAAGTGTGGAAGCAGCCTCATCGTAAATAGAATCGTGGAAGGGAATGGCTGGGTCGATCACTGGAAATTTTGATTCCTCCCGTTCCGGCGAGCCACTTCCTTTATCTCATAATATCTCTATTGCTCGGTATACTTGCCGCAAGACGGCTCTGATTTTCCTTTCGGGAAAGCTCGCCCCATCGTGAATCAAGGGTTTATTCCCTCTTCACCATTTGACCCCATCCTACCACCTCGCTTCACCGCAAACAGCCCTCGACCGCTACTTCGCCCTACAACTTATCGGAATATCCACCGATTAAACCGCATGACTGCAGCACCGCAGCACTGCAACACGGTATATTTTTACACTCAGAGGCCCTTCCTTTCAGTTTTTCAGGGATCTCCCTTGAAAAGAGGGAATCGGAATGGTATAAGCGTAAGAACCTGATGGACTTTGAATCGCCGAAGGAGCATGGCATATGGTATATTTCCTGCCCCACAGAGCCCATAGGGATTACCCGTGGTTAAACCTGAAAAAGGGACAGCAAATCTGTAAAGTCGTCGCCGATAGCCTCAACGACCTGCTGGAGTGGGGGAAGAAATTCGGCCTCACCAGACCCCACGTCAGCCGATCGGGAATCCCCCATTTTGACCTTTGGGGGAGCCGATTAGCCCTTCTCGAAATGCGAGAGTTCAAAGGCGATCACAAAAGGCTCTACCGTAGCAGATATCTGAGGAAGGAAAAATAATGGACTTTTCCACCTATCTCCACTACCCCGATAGTACAGCCCCTCCATCACGTAGTCCCTAGGTCCCCGAGGGAAGGAGAACCTTTCGTTCGCGCGTATTCGCCTAAGGTCAAATAGGCCCCGCTCGCCAATACGATTCCGCCTCCCAAAACCACGGTCCAGCTGATCATCTCATCGAAAAAGAGGGCTCCCCAGAGCCCCGCATAGAATATTTCCGTCATAGCGACAACTCCAGCGGTCGCCACTCTGCAGTACTTGAGTCCATAGGTTATTGAGAGCTGACCGAGGAGTCCGACCAAGCCGAAGACAATCAGGTAGGGTACGTCCCTCACGTGGGACACTTGCAATGGGCTCACCACTCCAGGAAGGCAGGTTATAACCAGGAACAGGCAAAAATAGAAGTAGATTACAAAGGGATTTACCTCTCTCCGGAGAACCCGGATGATCACTATCGTGATGCCGTATAGAAATCCGGCCAGGAGGGCAAAGATCAACATCAGGGTGACGGGTTCATATACCGGATTGAGAATGATATAGATGCCGATAAAGGCAATGAAAATGGCCGCCATTTCCCTCGCGTTGAGATTTTCCCCCAATAAAATCCAGGAGAAGATCGCGCCAAATATGGGGAAGGTGTAGAGCAGTATTGTCGATGTAGCGAGGGGAACTCCTCCGATGATGGCTTTAAAGAAACAGATGCTGCCAATCCCGCCAAGAATACCCCTCGCCGCCAGGAGTTTGAAATGTTTTCCCTTTAGGGGGAAGAGCCGAAATCGGGAAAGGCCAAGGAGTACTAAAATTCCGAGAATACCCCTGATCATGTTGAAAAGGGATGAGGAATAGGTCCCCTCAACCATTCTGGTCACAACGCCCATGGTGCTGAAAAGCAGGGCGGATAGGAATATGGCTCCGTAGCCCAGAACGGGAGCATTTTGGGGGGAAAAATGGGAGGTCATTCGATAGGTTTGAAAAAAGGCGATGAAAAACCGAAGGAGAGGTCGCCAAGAATGGTTACCAAAAATCCCTCCTTCTTCGCTCCAGGGGATTTGGTGTTTGAGCAACAGCCCCGTCAGGCCCTCCCCCATCCATCCCACCTGTCCTTATCCGAATCCTTGGGACCTCCTCCCATATTGCGATACTTCAATTTCAGGTAGGCATAGTAGAGCCATTTCCATATCCGGTAGTAGTTGAAATAGAGGAGGCCGAAGAGAATCCCACCTAGGTGAGCAAAATGGGCGATGCCTGATCCAGTACCCCTCAGAGAAGACCAGAATTC
>DAOVIU010000085.1 GCA_030673585.1 Pseudomonadota bacterium
ATCACCAGAACTTCGGCCCCAGGTCTTCCAATATCGTAGCGCGGGCCATCTTCAACTCCGATTTTGTCCAGGAGAAATTCGTCCTCTCTATCATTCTCAAGACCTCTCCCAATGGAATCAATGCTGTTGATACGGACAACGACCTTCTCAACCAGAACGAGAGGATCACCATCGACTCCCTTCGCTGGTACGGCAAACTATTGACCTTCCTCGAGAAGATAGAGGAGTGCATTGTATTGCTGGATGGGCCCTACCCCATCGGGTATATGAAGGCCGGGGGAATCGTTCTGGACAACTTCCTGGGCCTTTCCATCGATGAATTCGACCTGGACCAGGGTTTGCCGCCATTCTCCCGCTACACGGAGATGTTCTTCGATGAACAGGCCCAGCCCATCCTCACGGATATTCCCCCCCTGAACCCGGCGGTCAAGGGGATAGTCAACAATTACTGCTTCATTGGGTATCCGAGCACCTTCTTTCCCCAGAGAATCCCGACTACCGTGGTCGGGCAAGCGTTGGTGGACCTCATAAACTCGTGTCCCCAGAACCCTCAGTTTATGCGCTATGCTACGCAGGCTGATCGTCTGGACGACGCGGTGGTATCTGCTTGCGGGGAAGCTCGCAGGTCCAACATCCTCACCTGTGCCGGTGCCGTTGGGGGTTTTAACGTGTCGCAATCCCTGGCCGATTTCCTCAAGGCCAACGCCGCGGGCGTCGAGGAAAAGATTGAAGCCAACCTGCTTCCTAAATGGTGCCGGCAGCGGAACCTGAAATATGACGGGAACTGACCGAAAAGGAATGTTCGAGATACGCTTTCACGGAAGGGGAGGACAGGGGGTTGTCCTTGCTTCGATAGTATTGGCCTCAGCTTTCTTCAAAGAGGGAAAGTTCGTTCAGGCTTTCCCTTCTTTTGGAGCTGAGAGGAGGGGTGCCCCAGTCATAGCGTATACGAGGATTAGTGACCGAGAAATCATCGCAAGATTCAGCATCTACCATCCAGACTGCGTGATCATATTGGATCCGAGCTTGACCAAACAGGGGGGCATAACGTCGGGCCTTGAGGGAGGCCATTGGATCATCATGAACAGCGACAAGAACCCGGACGATTACCCGTCCCTGAGTACTTACCATGTGGCAACCGTTGATGCGAATTCCATTGCTCGGAGATACGGTCTGGGGAGTTCATCGATGCCCATTATCAACACCACCATTCTCGGCGCCTTCCCGAAAGTCATTGAAAAGGTTACCCTCGATTCGGTCCTCGACGCCATTCGGGAGAATTCGCCGTCAAAGCCGGAAGAGAACGCCCGGGCAGCGCTGGATGCATACGGGTTGGTGACTTTATAGCCTCATTTTCAAGGAGCGAAAAACACGATGAAAAAACGGTACAGCGCTCAGGCGCTCGAAGATATGCCCATAACAGCCATCTCCTTTCTCACCACTGAGGGCAACGAAACCGGGGAGTGGCGTTCTCAGCGACCGTTGTTGGATTCCGAAAAGTGCAATCGGTGCGGGCTCTGTTGGATGTACTGCCCCGATAACGCCATGAGACCGGACGGGAATTCGTATAAAATCTCCTACAAGTACTGTAAGGGATGTGGCATTTGCGCAACGGAGTGTCCCAAAGGGGCGATTTCCCTGGTGAATGAAAAGCGATGAAGAAGGTTCTATCATCAAATCAAGCCGTCTCCTACGCGGTATTATCAGCCAGATCTCAGGTGATCGCGGCATACCCGATCACCCCTCAGTCCTCCGTCGTGGAGATGATCGCCAATTTCTGTGCCAAGGGCGATCTTGGCGCCAAATTCATCAACGTGGAGTCCGAACATTCCGCTATGGCTGCCTGTATTGCCGCCTCGGCGACCGGCGCCAGGACTTTTACGGCAACGAGTTCTCAAGGATTGGCCTTGATGCATGAATTGCTTCACTACGCCTCTGGCCTGAGGCTTCCCATCGTCATGGCAAACGTGAATAGGGCCTTGGCGGCTCCTTTTAACCTCAAAGCCGATCTCAGTGACAGCCTAGCTCAGAGGGACACGGGCTGGCTTCAGTTCTACTGTGAAAGCGGGCAGGAGGTTTTCGATACGATCATTCAGGCTTACAAGATATCGGAACAGATCCTTTTGCCCGTGATGGTGAACTTGGAGGGGTTCATCCTTTCCCACACGTACGAAGTCGTCGATATTCCGGAGCACAACGAGATTGATCGCTTTCTCCCCTCCCCTTCTCCTCGGCACTGTCTCGATGTCGAAAACCCCTCAATCATGGGAGCAACCACGGACCTGTACATCAATTTCCGGTATAAGACCCACCAGGCGATGGAGAAGGCCAAGACCGTATGTGAAGAGGTCGATACCCAATTTCAAAGAGCCTTTGGCAGAGGCTACGGGCTCATTCAGCCCTACAACTGCGAGGACTCAGATATCATACTCGTGACGGCGGGAACCATCGCGGGGACGTCTCGCATGGTCGCCGATCAATACAGCGGGAAAGGACTGAAGGTAGGTGTTCTAAGAATCAGGCTGTTTCGGCCATTTCCCAAGGAAGGGATTTGTGAGGTGCTACGGAACACGAAGAAGGTTGCGGTGATCGATCGAGATTTCTCCCCGGGCTGTGGAGGCATCCTGGCCCAGGAGATAAGATCGGCCTTACAAGAGGCCGAGTCTTCGCTACCCATTCACGAATTCATTGCAGGGCTCGGGGGCAAGGACGTCACCGATGATGACGTCGAGAGAATAATAAATCACACCAACAGTACTATCAAGCCGGAGGGAAGCACATGGTTAGGCCTGCTCCCATGAAATTTCCCATACCCGAAGAGGAGTTCGTCTACTCCGGACATACCGCTTGCGCTGGCTGCAGCGCAGTACTGGCCATGAGGTATGTGTTGAAGGCGCTGGGGCCGAGAACCATAATGGTCATTCCTCCTTCGTGTTCTGGGCCAATTGCGGGTGGGTTTCCGTTTTCCGCGCTCAAGATACCCGTCCTGCGGATCGCCTTTGAGACCACTGCAATATCGGCTTCGGGAATTCGGGCGGCCCTGGACGTATTGGGAAAGAAGGATATTAATGTCCTGGCGTGGGGCGGCGATGGCGCGACCCTTGATATCGGCCTACAAGCGCTGTCGGCTGCTGCGGAACGGAACGACAATATCATCTATGTTTGCTACGATAATGAAGCCTATATGAATACGGGAATTCAAAGGAGCTCGGCTACCCCTGAAGGTGCCTGGACGTCCACGACTCCCGGCAAGAAGGAGAATCCCAAGAAGGATATCATCCGCATTATGGCGGCTCATAAGATTCCCTACATCGCCACCGCCTCCGTGGGCTATCCCACCGACCTGATCAGAAAGATGAAAAAGGCAACGGATACCTACGGTACGAAATTCATCCTCATCTTCTCGCCCTGTCCAACGGGGTGGCGATACTCTCCCGAGCTCACCATTCGAGTGGCCAAATTGGCAACGGAAACGGGTATCTTTCCCCTTTACGAAATTGAAAACGGTGAAAAGTACTCCTTGAATCGGAAACGGTTCCAGAAGCCCGTAATGGAATATATTTCGCTTCAGGGTCGCTTCCGCGGTTTCAGCGAAGAAGATCTCCGAAAAATCGAAAATACGGTCCGGAAGGACTGGGAATACCTGAAACGCATGGCTGGGTACCCTCCTAAGCCTTGAGTAATTACCCTCCGCCAAAGATCCATCATTGGAAATTGCCGGCATACCGTAACGGATTCATGATGTCACCCCTTTTGGACTATAACCGCGCATGGGGTGCGCAGGGGTTGGAAGGAAAAAGGCGTTGAAACTCGAACTTTTCGAAAAGAGGGAAATCTGGGTTAAACCCGTACGAATGCGAAATGTCGACCTGGATGCCGTCGCGGAAAAGGTTTCCAAAATTCTGAATCTAAGGAAAAGGGAGGTTATGGTCGTCGATGTCAGGGAAGACGTCCTTACCCTCGATATTATGAGAGATGCCGTCGAGGCTCAGGACATCATCGGCAAGAGGGAAACTCTCCTTCGTGCTCTGGCAGAGATTCCTGGAGTCTCTTTAACCCCGGACACGACCATCCATTCCGAGGGCATTTTGGGATTGATCGATATCGATGACCAGAAGGTAGCTAAAAAGGTCCTCAAGAGGATGGAGGGGATGGGGCGCCAGATCTCTGAACGCATTCAAAAGAGAGCCGTCATTTTTTCATCAGGCTCAGAGATCCAAAATGGTCTCATCCAAGATACCAATACCCCTTACATCAGGAAAAGGCTGACAGAGGAGGGATTCACGGTAACCACGGGGATTGTCTTGGACGACAATACTGAATCCATTGCGCCTGCCCTCGCAGCAGCCACCAACGAGGGATTCGGAATAATCGTCACCACCGGAGGGGTTGGAGCGGAGCACAAAGATCGAATGATTGAGGCCCTTCAGGCATTAGACCCAAACGCCGCCACACCATACATAATGCGGTACGAGAAGGGAACTGGTCGGCATGAGAAGGATGGTGTAAAGATCGGCGTTGCCCATCTCAGTCCTTCTTTTATTGTGGCCCTGCCGGGACCCCATGAAGAGGCGAAAATAGGCATAGAGGCGATCATTGAGGGACTGAAGAGGGGACTGGATAGAGAAGCACTTGCCGCATATCTGGCCGAGAGATTGATCAAATTTCGAAGGAAAATTCACCAAAAACCGTAGAAATTTAAGCCCCGCATACTCTTTAGTGACGACTTCCTGTTCAAGGTTAAAGCGAATTAAGGAACATCCGATTCGATAGATCTCAATGTGCTTACTTACCGCTCCCCTTCCCCTCTCCCCATCGCTTGAACAAGGTGTGTTCGATTTCGAAGAGGTCGAGGATTCTTCCTATGGTGTGATCGAGTACTTCCTCAAGTGTCTCAGGTCTGTTATAGAAGGTCGGTAGGGGCGGAAAAATGATCGCTCCCATCTCAGAAGCCCGCACCATGAGACGGAGATGTCCTATGTGGAGGGGGGTCTCCCTGACAACCAGGACCAGCCTTCTCCGCTCCTTCAGGGTCACATCCGCAGCCCTCACCATAAGGTTCTCCCCGTATGAGTTCGCCACAGCCGAAAGGCTTTTCATGGAACACGGGACAATAACCATTCCATCGGTTCGAAAGGAGCCGCTTGATATTGGCGCTGCAAGGTTATTGAAGTCATGGACCGTAACAGCCATCGACTCGATCTGAGGGACCTCGTATGACGTCTCCATGGAAATAGTCCGTCGTGCCGCCATGGAGATCACGAGATGTGATTCCGCCCGCCCCTTGAGGGCCTCCATCATCCGAATACCATAGATCGCTCCTGAAGCACCGGAGATACCGACGATAATCCGCTTCATTCTCCCCTCCTAGGAGTCCTCTGAATTAGTCGATCTGCACTTCCCTCATTGTTCAGCCCGATCCCAATCACATCCAGGCGAAAATCCAGGAGAGGTGCGTCCAGAATTGCCCGGCCAATATCGACGATATCCACATCCTCGTCCCGTAGGTTATCGAGGTCGCTCAATGTAAGGCCGCCCGCAAAGGCTATCTGAACCTGCTCGCGGAACCCCTCCTTTCTCGTAGCCCTCGATACCGCCCTCAAATCTTTCATGCGCCCCGTATCCACCATCAACACATGGGCACCGTGCTTGGCAGCGTTTAGCGCTTCTTCCGCTATTGGGCTCGTTTCGCCACGCACCTGGGCTACAACTGCTCGGCCTGGCAGCAAACGCGTTGCCTCCAGGGCCTTGGACAGTGAACCGAAAATACGGATGTAATTCTTGTCCATGTATAGAAATGGCCGGGGTAAAATACGCGGATGTACGCCTCCCGCTTTGAGGGCCGCGCGGAGCTCCTTTTTTATCTTTGGGGGCATTTTTTTCCATCCGCCACACACCACTTTTATCCCGCCCGCCCTGCGAACCGCTTCGCGTGCGGCAGTAGCGATACCGGAAACCTTCGTTATAACGCCCAGCAAAACGTCTTCACCTCGAACTACCTGCAGCGGATTGCCCGTAACTGCAGCCACAACTTGCCCCGCCCGGATTTCTGTCCCGGAAGACAGGCATATAGTAACCAGTAACCCCAGAGCTTTTGCTCGGCGCTCCAGCTC
>DAOVIU010000054.1 GCA_030673585.1 Pseudomonadota bacterium
CAATTGAGCGACGGAGCCTTGAAACTTATGGTGTAGCCAGGTGGGCCGATCTGAGGCGCAAAAGCAAGCATTCTTATACGGCCAACATTATAGCCTTGGGAGATTTCAATTTGCCTAAAGTTAAAAAGGGTGACCCAATTTATACAGCCCTTACTGCCCGAGGGCTCCGACTTCCCGAACATTCCACAAGAATCAGCTCTAGCATTTCCCTTGACAAGGCATACGATCAGATAGCGTTCTTTCCTGGGCCGACAAAGATAAGGTTTACTAAAAAAATCGGAGTGTTTGATTTTGATGGCGTCCTCTTCCGTAAGCTCTGGGAAACTCGCACAGAAAAACAATTTAGATCATATTTGCGTTACTACATATCAGATCATCGTCCCATGTGGGCCGAATTCAAGATATAACATCGACCTACTCTTATACGAGCGCACGGGGGGAAAGCTCATCACATCATTAAACTCCGCAAAGGAGGTGTGTCATGGCTGAAAATCGAAAGTGGACGGGCTGGCACACAGTTGGTTTGCTGGCTATCATTGTGGTCTTTCTGTTGATTGGGCTGCTGACTCCATTGAAATGCAGGCTTTGGACTTGGGTCGGTACGCTGATACTCCTGGGCATCTTTGCAACAATCGCCGGGCACGGAATCGTGGGCTTGTGGCGGGGACTGCTCATTGATGAGAGGAACAAGATCAGCCTCTCTCGGTTTCAGACGATCCTCTGGACCATCGTCGTACTTTCGGGATTCCTTACTGCGGCCCTTTCGAACGTTGCTCTGGGACAAAGTAATCCGCTCTCCATCGCTATTCCAAGTGAACTATGGCTCCTCATGGGCATCAGTACCACGGCCCTTGTGGGATCGCCCCTCATAAAGAGCACCAAAATCCCCAAGAAGCCCAATGCGGCTGAAATGAAAAGCACCATTAGCTTAATGGCTAAGCAAGGCGTTAAAACCAGCATAGTAGCAACGAAAGGGCAGCTTGTCGTCAATACGTCCCTTGATGGGGCCCAATGGTCTGATTTGTTCAAGGGTGAGGAGTCCGGCAACGCCGCTCAGCTTGACTTGAGTAAGATTCAGATGTTCTTCTTCACGCTCATTCTGGTGCTTGCTTACGCAGCAGCACTCGGCACTGTTTTCGCTGGCGGCACTGAAAAAATCGCCGAGTTTCCCGCTTTTGACCCGGGTATGGTAACGTTACTGGGCATTAGCCATGCGGGCTATCTGGTCCACAAGGCTATTCCACACAGTCAGACAGGATGAAAAGTCGCATCATTGGAGGTTTTAGCATTTATTTGGTTATCCTATGAGGCGCAGAGGTGCTCATTCACAAAAAAGGAGAATCGTTGTCCTCTCCGACATCCACCTAGGTGACTCCCGGAGCACGCTTCAAAATCGTGAGGTGGTTAATGAGCTCATAGATGAACTCAGTCGAGGTCAAAAAATCGATGAGCTCATCCTCCTGGGTGATATCTTAGATTTAGCCTTTTCCACCTTCCGAGTTGTTATCGACCGTACACGGGAATTTTTTGATCGAATACGCGGTCTCGACATGGGGAAAATCGTGTATATCCCCGGAAACCACGACTTCCATATATGGGTTTTGCACATTGAGAAAAGGGATGTTATTGAACCTATCCGAAAAGAGGGCCTTCCGGAACTTCCCGATTACATCAGCCTTTTCTCAGGTAAAAAATCCTTTTTCTCAGAGGTGCTGCCCCAAAATCTGGAAAAGAGGGTTATAGTACGGTTTCCCAACTACGAATTCGAGAGCAATGGAATTCGTTACCTTCTCCACCATGGGCACCAGGTGTATGGTCCCTGTGTTCTACTCATGAGCCCGGGCGAAGCACTACATGAGGGAAAGGGCTTGAAAGATCTCCTCATAGCAAACTCCTCCATCGTAGAGCTCATCTACTACCATTTAGAACGGGACGAGGAGATGAGGAAAAAGTTGGAAGATGCCTGGAAAAAATACGGGTCCCAAGGGGCTATCGCCGTCGTAATTAAGGAGTTGTTGGATGCGAGGGTCCCTAAGCTTGGGAGGGGAATAGTTCATATAATCATTAAACTATGGTTGTGGTATACGAAAGAGAGAATCAAAAAGGACAGGGGAACGGAGATCGATGCAATTGAAAATGACATAAGGGAGTATTTGAGGCTGTGCGGTTGCGATCATGAAAATCCCCTGCGTTTTATCTTCGGACATTCCCATGTTCCCGGCGGAAAGAAGATTGATAACAAACTCACCATCGTTAACTGTGGTAGCTGGCTTGCGGAAGATAGCAGGCACAATACCTATGTTTTGATTGAGGGCAACACGCTTGCCTTGAGGAAGTTGGGGGAAGAGGACCCCATATTTTCTACCCTCATGTAAGCCGTGCGCTCGGGCGAACGGTGCTCAGATTACTTCGCCTCATCAAACTCGCCTCCCCCTTTTCTTGCAGCAGTTTATGGAAAAGCGCAACGATCTCCCTCTCTTCATCAGGTTTCATGAATCCCTCTGGAAGAGGCGGCCTGGGCCTTCCAAGGCTCACAGCCATCTCTATTCCCAGGGGATTATAGGGAAGTAAGGAAACATCCCCCGCCCCCGCCTCACAGAGGAGATCTATGATGCCAGATAGGTTCTCCCTGGATGCCGTGATGCCCTGTACAAGGGGAACCCTGGGATGGACTTCAACCCCCTTCTCCTGCAGAAGGAGCCGCAGGTTAGCGAGGATCTTTTGGTTCGATTTTCCAATATACCTCTTGTGGTCCCCTGTATCGGCGATCTTGATATCGTAGTAAATGAGGTCTATGGAGGGGTGTACCTTCTCCCTAAACGCCTGGTAGTCGAAATAGCCCGATGTCTCCAAGACAATGTGGATCCTCTCTGCCTTCAGAAGCTTGAGCAAGGCTTCAAGGTAGTCGGGATAGAGGGTAGGTTCACCACCGGAAAGGGTTACCCCACCGCCCGAGTGGCGGTAGTAGGGAAAGTCTCGCAGGAGAATCTCCGCAAGGGCGTCCATGGAATAATACGACCCTATGACCCTCAGGCCCCTTCCGGGGCACACAGTGGCGCATGTGCCACAACGTATGCACTTATTCCTGTGAATACGCCCAGGGAGTTCAAGGTCGATGGCCCCCTGGGGGCACGCATCTGCGCAGTTTCCGCAGCGGATACATTCCTTGGCGGAGAACGCAATCTCGGCTTCTGGATGTTGGGTCTCGGGGCTATGGCAGAAGATACACCGAAGTGGACACCCCTTGAAGAAGACAACGCTTCGGATGCCGGGGCCGTCCTCAAGGCTATGCCTTTTAATATCCACGATGAGGGGGAAGTTGCTCACTTATCCAACACCGAGCCTGCGGCCGAGGTCCCTGGCCATGAAACCGAACTTGTAGATATAGTTCAAATTTCCATCCACTTCGACATCGTTGGCGAGAAGGCAATTGAGGATGTCCTGATCCCTGGAAAAGAGGAAGGCGTTCAGTGCTTCGTAATCCTTAAAGGTCACCCTGACGTTCCAGTCGTCTATTGCCTCTCTGTGATACTCCATATCACCGTTCTTGAAGGTGGCACCGGCAGCAACGGCATCGTTAGCGGTTCTGAAGAGGTATCTTCCCTCGAAATCCCTTATGTTCTTCCGATAACCCTTCGATAGGTAGAAAGCCAGGTCCATACCAGCCAGGAGGGATTCCAGAAACTTGTCGGTCACCCTTTCGGATAGCTCATCTATCAACCCCTTCGACCAGCGACGTGTTATGAAGTCCCCTGCTCTGTCCGAAAACAGATAGGGGATAATGCGTAGCGCCTTGCGTTTCATCCTGGAGGCCATGGACTGTCTCCTCCTTTACGGTAGTGGAAATGGGGCGTAGGGGACCATTTGACCTGTGGAGAGCCGGTATTCCGTGCGGTCAATGATTTCCTTTTGCATCTGGGGATTCAGGTCCTTGAAGTAGGCCGTATATCCGGAGACCCTAACCAGGAGGTCAGGGTATTCTTCGGGATGGTGCGCCGCCCTAGCAAGGGTATCATGGTCCGCGATGATGAACTGAACCTCCATCCCGCCATCCCGCGCTCCATTCACATCGTCGAAGTATCCCTCCACGGAGGCGACAAAGTTGTCGAGAATGGTCTCTCCTGATTCGGGTGTATACTTCATATTTAGAGCCACCCCGCTCGAGAGGCATTGTGCGGGCTGTTTCGCAACGGAGTTGAGGGCCTTTGTGAGATAGGGCGTAACTCCAGAGACTGGGGTGATGCCGCTGGTGAAGTTCTCATGGGCCTTACGTCCACTGGGGAGGGCTCCCATCAGCCTCCCAAAACCGGCATGGTTGGTCATAGTCCAGTATCCAACGCGGTAACGTCCCCCACGGTAATTCACCTTCTTCCCAAATTCGCGATCTAATAGCTCCGCGACCCAGGAGACGTTGGCATCGGCCACCGGATCCTCGTTCCCGTATTTAGGGGTCTTATCCGGATTCATGAGCCGTTTTTGCAGTCCCTCGTAGCCCACGAAGTTATTTTGAAGGGCATCAAGGAGATTCGTAAAGGAGACTGATTTCTCCTCGAAAACCACCCTCTGGATAGCGCTCAGGGAATCGGCGACATCCGCAAGTCCAATGATGGCTGCGCCCGAGGAGTTGATGACGGCTCCTCCCTGGATGAGATCACTTCCCTTCTCCATGGGCCCCTCGAAGAAGGCCGAGAGGATGGGTGTCGGGTAGAAGTCCTGGTGAGTCTTTCCAAGGATGGTGTTGAGATTCGTTGCCCGTTTGATAAGCCAGCGCGTCTGATCCTTAAAGGCGGCCTTAAACTCCCCAAAGGTGCTGAAGGTTGTGGGATCACCAGGCTCTTTGCTTATCAGTAAGTCCACCCCCGTGTGCCTGTGCCTCCCGTTGAACAGGGTAAGTTCAAGGGCAGAGGTTAGGTTCAACAGGACGGCTGCACTGTGGCCATAGAACCTTCCATTACTCCCAGGCTCCACGCAGCCAATCACCCCGTAATCCCTCGCCTGTTCGACCGTCTCACCCTTCGAGGTGAGGGCCTTTATTACTGCCCTATCATTGTGAATCGCGGGAATGGCTCCCGTATTGAGATTCACCGCGCAGAGTCGTCTCAAGTAATCCTTGGAGTTTATACCCGGGTAATACCTCGCATTCGGATTGGGATCGCGGAGCTTCATCAACTCCGTGGCCCTGAGCATGACATACGTCAGGTCATTCACGGCGTCGTTACCATCCTTATCAACCCCACCAAAAGTAATGGCCTGGTTGGACCCCGTTCCGCCAAAGAGCTGCTCGCCCGCGTCTGGGATGGAAGGGACATGGTCACCTATCTTGAGCCACAGACAGCATATCAATTCGAGGGCGCCCCGTAGGTCAATAGCCCCCTTCTCCATATCCCGCCGATAGAGCTCGTAGAGCACCTGATCCAACCTTCCCAGGCTGAGGCCTACGTTGGGGTCTTCAAGGTGGATGGCGGTCCAGCAGATCCACACGGTAGTCAGTCCCTCACGGAAGGTCCGTGCTGGAAACTCAGGAACTCGACGATTGACCTCTGCTATATCGAGAAGTTCCTTCTTCAGGGTCGGATCAGCCTCTCCCTCGGCCAGTTCCTCGGCCTTTTCCGCAAGGTTACGGGAGTACCTGATAATACCTTCGAGAACCTCTGCAATTGCCTCGTAGAACTCCCTCCGGGAAGGATCAGAAGTCGCTGCCCCCCTCTCCTTTGCCTCATCGATGATTCCACGCAGGCCGACTTTGATTGCCCTGGAAAAGTCGGGTATGGTGTGAGAAATGCAGTTGGGCTTGCTGACCATGAAGAAGACGAGGCGCTCGAGGAGCTTCATCTCAGGGGCATGTTTCTCGAGTCTGTACTTCTTCCGGTTCTCCTCGAAGCATCGCTTCCTGGCCAGCTCAAGGATGTTATGCTCCATCCAGTGGGGGAAGATGTCGTAGTTGAGCTCCTCCACCTCCGAATCGGTAATGTGGAAGGGGTTGCTTGCCCTCTCTGAGATCGTCCACAGTTCCGGCCATAAGGCCAAGGCGAGAAACTCGGGATAGATGATGACCCCTTTGAACTTGCTCGTGGTGGAACCCGCGAAAAGGGGGGCCTCCTTGAATTCAAAAGGCTTCATCCCCTTTTCATACGAACGGCGATGGCGAACGATGGGGGAACGGTTTTCCAGGACATAGCGGTACAATCTCGCCTTGTCGAGTATCGAGATGCGCTGTTTGTCAAAGAGGCCGTTATCGAGGCTGAAGCGAGTTGCCAACCGTGGGCGTTCAATACATATCTCAGGCATCGCCCTGAAGTAGATATCTTTGAGGTTTGATACGCGAGGCGTAAGGCTATAATCCCCGAGTGAAATGTCTCTGAGCGCGATTTGAGCCATTTTTTATTCCCCCCTCCGGGATTGGAGTTAGATCTCGGCTTTTGCCTTAAGTCCAGTTTACAACCTTAGGGGTAGGTTTGCAACGGGACACACATTTTTGAAGTGTACCGGATTTCCCGAGAAAACGGCTACACCGAAACCCTATGGGAGTTGTTTTCATTCCCCTCAATTCCTGAATTGAGAAGCGAGCGGTCGAGACTTTTGCGGCTGCTGCATCGCCTGAAAATAAAGCGAAGTCCCCAGCCTTGCCGTGCAAACCCTTCCAGGTCCTTCCATTCGTTCTCATTGGTAACCCATATACTAACAGTAAATCGTCAGACATTAAACACTTTTACGAAGCGGTCCCATTATAAACCAACCTTGTTGTGGAATACAAAATGAACTCGCTAATAGAATGAGAAGCGGAAACTATCGATTTGCGTAAGAGACCTTGGATTTTTTGAAGGAAGGAGAATTTGAATACATTGAGAAATACACACTTTTTGACTCAGCCAGAGGTGCTGAGATCCTACCAGCCCAAAGGTCAGGACACCCGATTGAATTCTACCCTGGACAGAGAGAAAGATACCTTACCCGTCATCTTTTTTCTTGACACACGCATTATATGACCTAGAATCGGAGGTGTTAATAAAGCCTAACCATCCGTAAG
>DAOVIU010000011.1 GCA_030673585.1 Pseudomonadota bacterium
CCAGGGGGAGGACGTAGTTGCCGGAATCCGAACCCCTCAACCCATTAACAGGCGACAGAAGGGGGACAGGGATATCCCCTCCCTGGAGGAGGAGATGCCCCAGATTTATGGGCAACTGGATGAGATTCGTAAAAAGCTCGATAGCCATTACCGGGATATGCAGGACATCGAGTTCACCATCCAGCAGGGAAAGCTCTGGATGCTCCAGACCCGGGTCGGAAAGCGCACCGGATTGGCCGCCTTGAGGATGGCCGTAGACATGGTGCATGATGGGTTTATCACCAAGGAAGAGGCCCTTTTACGGGTGGAACCAGACCAACTGAACCAGGTATTGCGTCCGGTCTTCGATCCAGAACAGAAAAAGCGGGCCGTCGACGAGGGAAGCCTCATTGCCCGCGGTCTGAACGCCGGCCCGGGGGCGGCGACGGGGAAGGTGGTCTTCAGCGCCTCTGATGCAGAGGACTGGGCTTCTCGGGGAGAGGAGGTCCTGTTAGTGAGGATCGAGACATCTCCCGAGGACATTCGAGGCATGAACGCAGCCCAGGGGATCTTGACCGCCCGGGGGGGAATGACTTCCCATGCCGCCTTGGTGGCTCGCCAGATGGGCAAAGTCTGTGTGGTGGGGTGCGGTGCACTTGATATCAGCTACAAGACCCAGGAGATGAAAGTCAACGGTCGCATCATTAAGCAAGGCGACTATCTCTCCATCGATGGAACCAGCGGAGAAGTAATCATGGGGAGGATTCCTAGCCGGCCCCCCGAAATTCTGCAGGTTCTCATTGAACGGAGTAGAAGGCCCGAAGAATCCCAGATCCACGGGTACTATGCGGAGTTGATGTCTTGGGCCGATGATGCCAGGAGATTGGGTGTTCACACGAATGCCGACAAACCCGATCAGGCTCAGATAGCCATCGCCTTTGGAGCGGAGGGGATTGGCCTCTGCCGCACCGAACACATGTTCTTCGAGGAAGATCGGATCAATGCGGTCAGGGAGATGATCCTGGCCGAGGATAGCGACGGCCGAGAAAGGGCCCTCGCTCAGCTACAGCCCATGCAGAAAGAAGATTTCAAGGGGATCTTCCACGTGATGGGGGAAAGACCGGTGACCATCCGGACCCTGGATCCCCCCCTCCATGAATTTCTCCCTCATACTCCGGGAGAGATCAAGGAACTGGCGAAAAGAATGGGGGTTTCCGAGGATCTTCTGAGGACGAAAATTGAGGCACTGCATGAGAACAACCCCATGTTGGGACACCGCGGATGCCGCCTTGGGGTCGTTTATCCTGAGATCACGGCCATGCAGGCCAGGGCCATCTTCGAGGCGGCCTGTGACGTGGTTAAAGAGGGAATAGCAGTTCACCCGGAGGTGATGATCCCCTTGGTGGGAGATGTGCGGGAGTTGGCCAATCAACGAAGGGTAGTAGAGGCGGTGGCTCAGGAGGTATTCTCCCAGTATGGGACGGAAGTGGAGTACAAAGTGGGGACTATGATCGAGGTCCCAAGGAGCGCCCTCACCGCTGACCACGTGGCGAGGGAAGCCGATTTCTTTTCCTTCGGAACCAATGATATAACCCAAACTACCTACGGCATAAGCCGGGATGATGCGGGGAAGTTCCTCCATGCATACCTTAACGCCAAGATTTGGGACTTTGATCCTTTTGAAAAGCTCGACCAGACCGGTGTGGGACAGCTAATGGATATCGCTGTCAAGAAAGGACGAACGACAAGATCGGATCTAAAGATAGGAATTTGTGGAGAGCATGGTGGGGAACCGAGTTCCGTGGAGTTTTGCCATCAGATAGGGCTCGATTACGTGAGCTGCTCTCCCTTTCGGGTCCCCATCGCACGACTGGCCGCCGCACATGCAGCCTTAAAGGAACGGAAGCGGAAGTGAAGGGTCTGATCCATATCTGTTGTGCCAATTGCCTCATCTCCCCTCTGAAGGCCTTGCGTGAGAAGGGTTGGGATATAACGGGCTTTTTCTACAACCCCAACATCCACCCTTACCGAGAGTACCGGCAGAGGCTGGAGACAGTCAAGGAGTATGAGGGGGAGGCCGGATTGAAGATGATCTACCGAGATGAATATGATCTCGAGGGATTTCTCCGCGGCGTGGTCTTTCGTGAGCATGAACGATGCAGATACTGTTACCATTGCCGCTTGGAAGCCACTGCTCAGACCGCAAAAAGGAAAGGATTTGATGCCTTTACCACCACCCTCTTGTATAGCAAACATCAGAATCACTCCCTCATCAAGGAGATGGGCGAGGGCCTCGCGGAACAATTCTCAGTGTCCTTCTACTATGAAGATTTCCGGAAATGGTGGCAGGAGGGGATTCGCGAATCGAAGGCCCTTGGCCTGTATCGCCAGCAGTACTGTGGGTGTATCTACAGCGAAAAGGAGAGGTATAGGGGAAGAGGAAATAAGCAATAGGTCCATGAGGGTATTCAACTCCACCGGACGGGTGGCATGAATTTCAGTGGGATGGGCAAGGCTCTCATAATCGTCGGGGGAATCCTCGTCCTTATCGGCCTGGTCTTCATGGTGAGGGATAAGATCCCATGGATCGGTCGGCTTCCCGGAGACATATACGTTAAGCGAGATACCTTCGCCTTTTACTTCCCACTCACTACCTGTATCATCATCAGCATTATCCTGACCCTGCTTTTCGTCCTCTTCAGGAAGTGATGGGCCGCATTTCATCTTGACAAACGGGAAGGATTCTGGTAGCAATTACCAACTATTCACCTAACGAAAAGGAGGGGAGCTCATGATCTTCGTTAAGAGGTTCTTTGTTAACCGGGTATTTGTCTGCTATCTCATCGTGGCCTTTTCAATTCTGTCCTTTGCCAGCAGCGCTCCAGCCATGTTCATCCCATCCCCCTCTGAAGGGAATGGAACCAGCCATCGAGAGGTGGACCTCCAGAAAATTCAAGAATTCCTGGAGTTAAAACTCGTCCAGCACAAGCTTTCGCAACTCGGGTTCACGACGGATGAAATCCAGGCACGCCTTCACCAACTGGATGATGAGCAGATCCACCAGATTGCCGGCCAGATTCAGGCATTGGAGGCGGGTGGAGATGGCGCTACCGCCGCCTGGATCATTGCGCTCGTTCTCTTGGGAATTGTCGTGTTCCTCATCCTGGAATTGACGGGGGTCATAGACGTCCTGAAATGGTAGCCTTCGAGGCCCTCGAGCGATGAAGAAGGTGTTGTTCCTCGCGATGTTGGTGGGTCTCGTCTCCCTTCATTGCGCCCGAGAAGACCTCATTTCCCTCGAACAGGGCTTCCATGAAGACCGTGAATTCGGGCATTATATCACCGATGTCCCCTTTTTCCCCCAGTCCAAATATCAATGCGGTCCGGCATCCTTGGCCAGCGTCCTCAATTACTACGGATGCCGAGTAACGCCGGAGGAGATCGCGAAGGCGATCTACACAAAACGATTAAGGGGAACCCTGAACATCGATTTGCTCCTGTTTGCCCAGGGCATGGGGGTCTATGCCAGGGCGTACAGGGGGGACTTAACCGATTTGAAGAACCATATCTCTAAGGATCGTCCGCTCATCGTCTTTCAGGATTTGGGATATCCCCTCCTTCCGATACGGCACTTCTCGGTGGTTATCGGGTACGACGAAACCAAAGGTATCCTTATCCTCCATTCGGGAAAGCGGGCCAACAAAGCTACCCCGTACAAGGGATTTTTGCGTTCATGGGCAAAGATGGACAATTGGACGCTCCTCATCCTTCCCAAACGAGGAGCCGGAAATTAGTTCGATTCTCCGTTCTCCTTATGCTCATCCTCTCCTTCGTGAGCGTTGCTGGATGCGGTCGCGCTCGCCTTACGAACCGCCCCGATGATCCACTGTCGGCACAGGAGCATTGGGCCCTGGGGTCCATCTACGAGAAGAGGGGGGAAAGGGACCTGGCCCTTCGGGAGTACGAAGCGGCATTGGAGCAAGATTCAGATTTCCTTCCACCCCTGATCCGACTGGCGGAACTCTCCTACGGAATGGGCGAATATGTTCGAGCGGAGAGGTACTATCGAAAAGCCATCAAACTGGCACCGCGAAACGGCGACCTCTACAACAACCTCTGTTGGGTCTACCTTTCCCAGGGGAAGAAGCTAAAAAAGGCGGAAAGCCTCATCATGAGGGCAATGGAATTGAACCCGGAACACCAGGGTTATTACCTCGATACGTTGGGAGCCATTTATCTCAAAGACCATCGATACCGGGATGCCATCAAAGCGCTGGAGGCGGCTACCTCCTTTTTCGATGAAACCCAGCCCGAGCTTCTGGGCGAGGTATATCGAAACCTCGGTCTTGCTTACGAGGGTATCGGCGAACGGCCAAAGGCCGAACAATCCTTTGAGAAGGCAAGGGATCTCCTCGGTCGCTGATACCTCAAAAGCCCGATACTTCCCCTATTATCTCATATAATAATCGAATAGCGAATGACAGGTTCTCCGTTGTGAGGCGTTCGTTATGACCATGAATCCTCAACAGATCGGATTGGCTCAACCTGAAGGGAGAGAAATCGTAGCAGACCACTCCCTGTTCCCGAAAGTGTCGACTATCGGTTGCCCCAGGGAGGAGTGGGTGGGCCACGATACAGTTCGGGTCCCTTCTTCGGGCCACGGTAGTGATGGCGCGAAAGAGGTCCGTATCCAATGGCGAGGGCGGTATGGGCTTCGCCTCGGACTTGACTTCCACCTCGGCGCCCGTTTCCCTTATCAACCCCCTCACCTCCTCCAGGAAATCCTCCTTTGAGCTCCCCGGGATTAAACGGCAGTCGAGGATTGCCTCTCCTTCGGAGGGGATGATGTTTGCCTTGGTACCCGCCCGTATTACGGTGAGGGCGATGGTATCCCTGACCATGGCATTGTGAATAGGATTTGCCGTAAACTCCCCCGCGAAGAATTCATCCTGTAATGACTTCGCCAAATTCCGAAAGCGGTTCACCTTGTGGGGCCATTTCACGGGGGCTATGTTGGAAAAGTATTCCTGGACCAGGGGGATAACGCGAAACAGGGGCCTCCATTTTGCCAGTCTCCCCAGGGCATCGACGAGTTTCTCAGTGGCGCCATCAGGCTGAGGTATTGATCCATGGCCCGATAAGCCACTGGCTCTCACCTTGATCGGAAAAACGACCTTCTGAACAGTGGAGATCTCGTAATATTCGAGGTTTCCCCCCTCATCCACAATGACACCTCCACCCTCGTTGAGAACATACTCCGCTTCCTTCAATTGGGGAACGTTTTCCAACATCCACCTGGCCCCAAGCCTTCCGCCCATCTCCTCATCCGCCAGGGCCAGGAAAATGATATCCCTGCTGAGGGCAATATGGCTGCGTTTGAGCATCAGAAAAGCTATAAGCTGGGCGATCCCCATCCCCTTATTATCAAGGGCTCCCCGGCCATAGATATACCCATCCCTCATCACCCCCCCAAAGGGGTCTACCTCCCATTTGTCCCGCTCCGCCGCCACTACGTCCATATGGTTCAGGAGAATCAGCGGTTTTTTCGACCCATCGCCGCTCAGTGTAGCCATGAGGTTGGCCCGTCCCGGGTGTGGATTGAAGACGGTGCACGAAATGGATTCCTTCTCCAGTATCCCCTTCAGGAATAGAGCCGCCTCCATCTCGTTTCCCGGGGGATTGGTCGTATCTATTCGGATATATTCCCGAAGATGGGTTACCCCCTCCTGGGTAACCCTTTCCCAATCGACCGGTTTTCCCATATCGCGTTCTCCTTCTTTCGCTGATGCTACTCCCCGAAAAGGGGGATAATTCGGAATTGACCCACGTCGACCAATCCTCGGTCGGTGACCCTGAGTTCTGGGATCACGGTAAGGGATAAGAAGGCCAGGGCCATAAACGGGTCTTCAAGTTTACACCCCATATCTCGAGCCATTTTTCTCATGAGCTTCAGGCGTTTCACCACATGCTCGATTCCCTTATCGGACATGAGCCCGGCCAGGGGGAGGGCCAAAGAGGCTGATATTCTCCCCCCCTGAACGATTACGAGGCCACCTCCCATCTCGGCTATGTTGGCCGCGGCTGTCGCCATGTCGATGTCGTTGTCTCCGACAACAACGATATTGTGGGCGTCATGGGCCACGGAGGAACCAATAGCCCCACCGCTGACCCCAAATCCCCTCACGAATCCCAGTCCGATGTTTCCCGAAGCAGTATGCCTCTCGAAGACGGCCACCTTGAGGATGTCCCGTTCCGGATCCGCTTCCGCTTTCCCATCCCTTATAGGTACCGGTTCAACCAGGGCCTTCGTCACCAGCTGACCGGGGATAATCTCGATGATCTTGGCGAGGCGTCCCTGGGCTCGTATGGCTAAGTCCTCCGGGCTAATGGACCTCACATGTATCGTATTGCCCACCTCCATTCCCTTGGAGCGTATGGTTCCTGCTAACATCTTCCCGCCTCGGGCCACCAACTTTCCATCCTTGAAGACGCAATCGACGATAAACAAAGTCAAATCATCGAGTACCACGAGGTCTGCCCTGAAGCCGGGCGCAACTGTCCCGACATCCCTCAGCCCATATGCCTCAGCCACATTGATGGTAGCCATCTGGATCGCGATAATCGGACTCAATCCGAGGCTCACGGATTTGCGGAGGATGAAATCCAGATGTCCCTCCTCCATTAAGTCGTCGGGGTGCCGATCGTCCGATGCGAACAGGCATCTTCGGGCAGTCGCCGGAGTCACCAGGGGAAGGAGGTCCTCTAGATTTTTGGCCATCGAGCCTTCCCTGATCAGGATTGCCATTCCATTGCGCAGCTTTTCCCTTGCCTCCTCCAGGTTCGTGCATTCGTGGTCCGACCGAATGCCGGCGGTGATGTAAGCAGCCAGGTCTTTCCCGGTGAGGCCAGGGCAATGGCCGTCAATGGGTTTTCCCCGGGCCATCTCAATTTTTTCCAGCATATCGGGATTGCACCGAATCACACCGGGGAAATCCATTACTTCCCCCAGGCCCAGGGCCCATTCCTTATCCCTCAGGCCCTCCAAATCTCGGTCATCGAGCCGTGCCCCCGAGGTCTCCATCTCCGTCGCGGGGACACAGGAGGGAAGCATAATATAGGTATTGAGGGGAATTCCCTCTGCCATCTCGGCCATGAGGGTTATCCCCTCGATCCCCATCACGTTCGCAATTTCATGGGGGTCGCTGATAACGGAAGTCGTACCCCGGGGGACCACTGCCCTCGCATATTCGGGAGGAATCACCATACTGCTTTCCATGTGGACATGGGCGTCTATGAATCCGGGACAGAGGAATTTTCCCTCCAAATCCATCTCCCTTTCCGCCTCATAGTGACCAATACCCACGATGGTGTCGCCATATATGGCCACGTCCGCGGGATAGATTTCTCCGGATAAGACATTGATCAGGTTTGCATTTTTCAAGAGGAGGTTAGCCCTCCCCTCTCCCCGGGCGGCCTTAATTTTTTCCTCCAAGTCGTCCATCCCTACTTTCCTCCGACGATATCGTTCTTTGATCAATACGTAGTTGGTACGGGGTCATCACGGAAAGGGTTCGAGTAGCACCCGAGCGTCTGCGGGGATTCAATCCGTCTCCACACCGCAATGGGAACCCGACCGGATATCATGCTCCCTGAAGAAGCATAAACGCGTTTCTGGTAATCACTCGTAACGAAGCAAAAAGGGGAGTAATTTGCGCTATGCGAACCCGAAGGGTGAGCCTGGGCCAGACGTCGGGCCTAAATGGGGCCGATTACCGCTAAACCGGTTAAAATGGCCGAAAATCCTCTCAATGCGCGAAGGGGGTTTTGGGGAGCACCGTGTTGATAGTCGACGGGGAAATCTCCTCTCCTTCATCCCGAGGGAGGGGTTCGGTCCCTGGTACGTATCTTGAGCCTGTCCCCCGGATAAATCCTGCTGGCGTTTTTGATTCCATTCCAGAGACAGAGGCTTTCCAAATCTATTCCCATTGAACGCGAAATTTCCCAGAGGGTATCGCCCTCCCTTACGGTATAAGTAAAGGCTCGCCCCTCGTGTTCTAAAAGGTTCCTCCCCTGATTCAACCTCGGCGCCATCTTTCCCTTCCTTAACCGCTCGCTTCCCCTCAGGGGGATGATGAGGGACTGGCCGGCCCTGACTCGGTGCACGTTTCCAATGCGGTTCATCCTCATGATGGCCCCAATATCAGTTCGGTATCTGCGGGCGAGATGAGAGAGGGTTTCGCCGGAGCGAACCACGTGCCTCCGAAACGTTATCCTCTCAGAGGGGCGAATTTTGGAGAAGTTCCTCAAGAAGACCTCCTTTTTACCATGGGGAAGTTTCAGCTCGTAATCGGGGAAATTTGGCGGCGTACACCACCTCCTCAACTCGGGGTTAAGCCGTTTCAATTCCTCATAGGTCGATTCCGATGCCTTGGCGATTACCCGTAAATCAGTGGCAGCGTTCACCTTCACCGTTTCAAAGCGAATCGGTTCCTCGTAGGAAATGTCGGAAAAACCGTAGGCCTCGGGATTCTTCGCGATCAGGGCCGCAGCGAGTATTTTGGGAATGAAGTTCTTCGTCTCCCTCTTCAAATACGGATACCTGGTCAATTCCCAGAAATCCTCGGTTTTATATCTCCTAATGGCCCTCGAGATCTTACCCTCCCCGGCGTTGTAGCCCGCTGCCGCCAGGTACCAGCATTCAAACCGGTCGTAGAGGTCCTCCAGGTATCGAGCGGCAGCAATGGTGGATTTCACCGGATCCCTCCGCTCATCGATCCACCAATTTACCCTGAGCCCATACCGCTTGCCCGTATGGTACCTGAACTGCCACAGGCCCATGGCCTTCCGCCTCGAGTAAGCGCGGGGATTATACCCACTTTCGATTAACGCCAGGTAGACCAGGTCCTCGGGCAGCCCCTTCTCCCTCAAGATCTCTCTCATCAGGGGGATATACTTTCTCGATCGGGCGAGCCAGCGACCGAAAACCTTTCGCCCCCTGGTCTGGTAGTATTTGATAAATTGCTCCACTTTCCCGTTGATCGTGATCGGGATGTCGAACGCGGATTCTTCAGCCCCCGTTTCTTCCTCGAACGGGCCAACATCGTAAAAACACACCTCCTGCTCTTCGAGGAACCTGTCTTCGTCTTCTCCGGGGAAGCCCGGAAACCACTTGTCCTCCCTTCCTCTATGACGCAGGTCTTGATCTTTCGGGGGTAAATCCGGTTCACTGAAAGCACGGATCTCGTCATCCAAGGGTGGACCGGGAATGCCCACAATAAGTTCCTGCTCCTCCCCTCCCCTTCCCTCAGGAGTTTTATCCGAAGGGGAAAAATCCGCTATCTGAGTGGGTCCCACCATCTCAGCAGGAGATATGTTGGCAATTTCCTCGAGGTTTAAGGGAGTCTCCACTGGGGATGCTAAGGGTTTCGTTGTGAGTTCATCATCGGTGGTTCCCTTGTGAAGATGAACGATATTTGAACAGGCCATTAAGAGAAGCACCAATCCTACGATAGCGGAATTCTTCATTCGGGGTTTTCCTTTCTAGTGGAATCTTTTTACCAAGGAATGAAAGCAATTTCCAGGCCATATTCGTGAAATCTTTTATAATTGACCCTTTGCCGGTTTGTCAATGGAAATATTCTTCGTTCGATGCCTCCACGCGGTGTTCGTGGAGATGTGGCAGCTAACAATGGCGTAATCTGCCAACCCTTTCTCTCCGCTGGAAGGGTGTTCGTACATCTTCAACCCTCGGAGTTGAGGTAGTGTGGTAAATTTGTTATTATAAAAATCGGTCATCACGAACTCCCATCTTTACAAGCTTTTTCCGCGGAAATTTCACCGCTACGCCATCGAGGGAGCTTCCCTCCATTCTCCTCGACAGGTAATGAGAAAGCCATGGCTGGGTGGAGCGTCATTACCCCGATTCTTTTGGCCATCTTCATGGCATCCTCTTCCCTTGGCCAGCCAAAGACCCTTTCGAGCAAGGTCTTCTTCTCGCAAAATAGCGCCCTTGCGGGTGACGAGATACGAGTTGCCCTCCAGCTCGATATCGAAAAGGGCTGGCACATTAACGCCCACAAACCCCTCGACACATCTCTCATTGCGACGGAGGTTGTTCTTGAGCCGGATCCCAACATCACCTTGAGACGGATCCAGTATCCGAGGCCAAAACGCAAGACCTTCAAATTTATCCAGGGGGAAATGGCGGTATA
>DAOVIU010000136.1 GCA_030673585.1 Pseudomonadota bacterium
CGAAGGGGAGACATCTCCGGGGCGGAAAAGAGCTATAGGGAATCGGTGAAAATCCTTGAAAACCTCAGGGAGGATGTGGCCGGCGGCGAGGAGGAGATGCTGGCCTTTGTAGAAATGAGGGGGCGAGTTTACCAGAGGCTCATTTCCCTTCTCTTGAAACAGGGCAAGGCCGCTGAGGCCCTTCAATATCTTGAACGAAGTCGATTACAGAAACTCCGCGACCAGTTCGACCAATTGAGGCCCCATCTCAACGACGAGGAGGAAGAGAAGGCCAGGAAAAAGGAGAAGAAGCTGAGGGAGCATATTGAGCAGGCCAGGGTCCAATTGGCGGAGGAAAAGTCAAAGCCGAAGGAGAAGCAAGATGTCCAAAGGATAGCTCAATTGGAGAACAGATTGAGCGTGAGGAGACAGGAGTATATCGAATATATCAACGACCTCA
Organism: Pseudomonadota bacterium; assembly: GCA_030673585.1. Next base: position 440 of record DAOVIU010000136.1, read on the forward strand.
GGGAGAAATTTCCGGAACTTGCTTCCCTTCTCGCCATCCAGCCCGACGCCCTGATCGACCTCCAGAGCTTGCTCCCCCCCTCGATTGCCATCGTCCAATATCTGATCCTCGATGACGGGCTCTATATCTTCGTGGTAACCAATGAGCTCCTTTCCTACAAAGAGGTCAAGGTGTCCCAGGGCGATCTGGAGGGAAGGATCGACTACCTGAGGAGTCTTCTCGTGAACCCGCAAATTCCGCTGAACTTGGGGCCATTGGAGGCAAAAACGCTGAGGCCCAAAGATGAAGGACGTTCGGACTTATATGACATGTTTATCGGTCCCTTCCTCAAAGCCTCAGGGGAGCTTCACCACATTTTGATCAAACCCGTAAAGGAAGAACTCTCGGGGGTCGAAGTCTTGGGCATCATCCCCAATGGAAAGCTGCCCCTCCTTCCCTTTCAGGTTTTGGGGGAACCGAATCCGCAGGGAGAGTTCCGATTTCTCTTGGAGGACAAATCCATCTTCTACCTCAACAGCCAATCCATACTGAAATTCGCCCAGAGGCGTGCAAAGGGGATCGGGGGGAAGGGCAATCTCATCGCCTTCGGTAATCCGGATAATTCCCTCAGACATGCGGAGGAGGAGATCGATTTGATAAAGGAGATCTATTCCAAGGCAAAGGCCTACGTCAGGCGAGATGCTACGGAGGATAAAGTGAAGAGAGAGTTAGCCGGGTACAACGTTCTCCACCTGGCAACGCACGGAAACATGAGGGGCAACATCAAGGAGTCCTTTATCCTTCTTGCCCCGTCGGCCGACGGGAAGGAGGATGGGAAGTTATTTATCCGCGAGATATGGGGATTGCAGTTGGTGGGGTATCAACTGGTCACCCTCTCTGCCTGTGAGACGGCAATGGGAAAGGAGGCTTCAGGGGATATCATGGTGAGCCTGGAAACGGCCTTCCTGCGAGCAGGAACCCCCACTATCGTGGCCTCCCTCTGGGAGGTGGATGACCAGGCTACGGGGATCTTGATGAAGAGCTTCTATCATAACTTGACGAGGCGGGGAAAGGCAGAGGCGCTGAGAAGAGCTCAAGTGGCCTTGATGAAGGACCCCCGCTATGTTTATCCCTACTATTGGGCCCCATTCATCCTCGTCGGGGATTGGCAGTAGAACGGAGGAAAAGAGATGGGAAGGATGAGAACGATCGCTTCAGGGTGTCTTCTCTCTCTCGCGTTGGGAACTCTTTTCCCAGCCTTGAGCGCGGATGCAATTGCCCTGATCAGCTCCCTTGCGGGCAAAGTGGAGGTACAGCGTGCCCATGAAAAGAAGGGACGGGCAGCCCGCCTGGGGCAACAATTATTCGAGGACGATGTTCTTCACACCTACGATCGTTCCAGGGCCTCCCTCTTCTTCTCCAATGGATCGGTGATCACCGTTTTTCCCAACAGTCGATTGAAACTATCCGTTCAAAAAAAGGACTACAAGGGGAGCTCGCTCGTTGCTTCCCTTTCCAAAGGCGTGACGAAGGGAATTGCGGGAATCTTTGCCGTGGAAAAGAAGAGGGAAACCTTAACCGCAATTCCCGGTATCAGGAAGAAGATAGAGGAAGAGGAAATGGGAATCAGGGTATTGTATCCCCGAAATAGCAGGATCTTAACCTCAAAACCTCGCTTCCGCTGGAAAACGAGGGGAAATGGTGGATCATTTATGGTCTCCCTCACGCTCAAGGGAATGGGGGGCCAACTGTGGACTCTCAATACAAAAGAGACCGAGATCCCCTACCCCATGGGTGCAGGGGAATTGGAGCGAGGTCAAACCTATTTCCTGAAGGTCAAAAGGATGGAAGACCCCAGCCTCTATGATGAGGTCTATTTCAGGATCCTGGAGGACCAAAAGGCCGAGGAAGTGAGGCATATTGCGAAACAGATGCGGGAACTTCAGAAGTTGAACCCCGATGAGAGCACACCCACTTTCATTTTGGCGAGCTACTACACGGGGAAAGGACTCTATCACGGGGCACTAGGGGAACTCGATGCATTGGAGAAGCGAAACCCAGGCGAGCGTTTCATCTTGGAGAAAAAAAGGGAAATCTTCGCCAAGATAGGCCTTTGGAAGAAATGGGAAGAAGTCCATCAAAAGCTCAATGCCCCGTAGGGAATAGCTCACATCATTACCTCCACCATCATCAATTCCGCTTGGTAACCCGGCCTCGGAGCGCATATTCGGAATGAAGGAACATAGGACTTATTCAAGGAGAAGTCTCTTTGTGATCGGGTTGGCCACAGGCATCGGGGTGACCATCACGATGCTCTTTCTCCATGTCCTGGGAGCTTTCGATTTCCTGGAGAACCGTTCCATCAATTGGAGGTTCTCCATGCGAGGGGAGATTGAAGCCGATCCTCGAATCGTCATCGTCTCCATTGATGAATCCTCATTTTCGGAATTGAATGAGAAATGGCCATGGCCCAGGATATTCTTTGCCGATCTAGTTGACCGATTATCCGAGGGAGGGGCAAAGATCATCGGGATCGACATCATCGTGAGCGAGCCTGACCCGGATGACGAAAAGCTAGCCCGCTCGGCAAAAATGTTCGGCAACGTGATATTCCCGGGCAAATTCGAGGAGACCATAAAAAGGATTCCATGGAAGGGAAAGGAGATTGAACTCAAAGGGGAGGAGTTCAAAGAACCCATCCAAACCCTCTCCGCGTCGGGGGATGCGGGATACCTCAACCTCCCCCATGACGGCGATGGGTTCGTCCGCCGGTTTAGCCCGATTCGGTCTTACCAGGGGGAGTTGTATGCCTCGTTCGATCTGAAAATCGTTGTCCGTTTCTTGGGAATCCCTTTGTCTAATCTCACATACCTTCCCTATGGTGAGCTACGCATCGGTGACCGATCTATCCCCTTGAACCAATATGATTCGGCCTATATCAATTTCGCGGGTCCTTCAGGAAAATTCAATAGAATCTCCTTCCACGAGGCCTTAGACCGAGAAAACCCGCTCCCCCCTGATTTCTGTAAGGGGAAGATCGTTCTCGTAGGGGCCACTTTTCTGGATTCAAAGGATTACTTTAATACCCCTTTTCTGGAGTTTAGGAAGGGAGAAAAATATCCCATTTTTGGGGTAGAGATTCACGCCAATATCATCAATACCATCCTGCAGGGAAGATTCATCAAGCCTACATCGCCGGTGCTGGTGAGGATCATTATCGTTTTGGGCGGGATACTGGTGACAGTCCTATCATTACGACTTTCAATGCTGAAGGGGGTTTTCGTGGTTTCTCTCATCGTCCTCGCCTACCTCGCGGCCTCGGTATGGCTCTTTGCCCGGGATATCCTCCTGACAACGATTGCCCCTATGGCAACCTTCGGGGGGGTCTACCTTTCGCAGGTGGTGTTCAGATATTTCACCGAGGAACGGGAAAAGAGGCGAATTCGAGGCATGTTCCGGAAGTACGTTTCCTCGGATGTGGTGGATAAGCTGATTCAAGATCCCTCAATACTACGACTGGGGGGAGAAAAACGTGAGCTTACCGTCTTGTTCTCGGATATCAGAGGATTCACCACAATCGCCGAGAGATTGACTCCCGAGGATTTACTCAATCAATTGAACGAGTATCTAAGCGCCATGACCGCTGTTGTATTGAGAAATGGCGGCATGTTGGATAAGTACGTCGGAGACGCTATTATGGCCGTGTTTGGTGCTCCCCTGGAACTGGAAAATCATGCCTTGGCGGCATGTAAAACAGCCCTAGAGATGATGGAAGAACTGAGCTCCCTGCAAGGGGTGTGGGAACGCCAATCCAAATCCATTCTGGACATCGGGATAGGTATAAATACGGGGGAGATGATCATTGGAAACGTGGGCTCCACCAATCGAATGGATTACACGGTCATAGGGGACAACGTCAATTTGGCCTCTCGATTGGAGGGGGCCAATAAAGCACTCGGAACCCACATCATCATCAGCCGTTCAACCTATGAGGGGGCGAAGGGCCACATTACGGTCAGGGGTTTGGGGGAAATAAGGGTAAAAGGAAAGGAAAATCCCGTGCCCATCTATGAGCTCGTGGAGATGAAGGGTTAGAAGCCTTGCATGTTTCCACCTTTCCCCTGGTAGTCCCAACGATCAGATCCCACACATCTCATGCTATATTCCAATTACCTTCCACATCATCCGGTACCACATGGGGGACCTGTGCGGGATCGCTTCACCGCTCTTCTCATCCTTTATCTCGATGCCCAACTCCTCAAAGAGCCGGATCATCCTCTCGCTGGACTCTCGTAAGCGGGACGACATGGTCTTGCAAAAGGCCGTCAGCATCTTCACCGCGATGGAATGGTTTTCGCCGAAAAGGCGATCAAGGTCCGATTTTCCGATGGAGACGAGTTGTGAATCCTCATCCACTATGGCACTGGCCGATCTCGGCATCTCCTCCACCAGGGCCATTTCACCAAACCCTTCGCCCGGCTTGAGCGTCCTCAGGGTCTCGGGCCCCCCCCTGGGAATTTCCTTTTCGATACGAACCGCTCCTGATACAATGATGTAGAACTTGTCGCCCGAGGCGCCTTCGGAGAATATTCGGTTTCCCTTTGAAAATTTCTCCAGCGAACAGACCTCGGAAACCTGATCCAAATCCTCATGAGTCAGGCCCTCGAAGAATCGGTTGGTCCTCAAATAATCGATAACCATCGGTCACCTCCCAGTAAAGCGGCCTCACGCCCTTAAAGAACCATAACGTGTGACGGCCGGGTTTGGAAACGCCTTATGCCCGGCATGCCGCGAACATATCAAGGCTC
>DAOVIU010000166.1 GCA_030673585.1 Pseudomonadota bacterium
CGCCTCGACGCCGTCACCGGCGCCGGCTGCGTCGCCTCTATTGTCATAGCCCCTGAGAAGTTGGTCGCCGTAGCCGACCCACGCCTCACAATAGTCCCGGTTCCCGGCGGGGTAGCCATGGGACAGTACGCCCGACATTTCCCACAACTGGAACAGCTCTCTATCGCTCCCCTTAGCGAATCCTGGTCAAAGATCGTCCCGGTGCGTAAAAGGCGGTAATCTACCCCATGTTTGAGCTGCTGAGCCAGGGTATTCCCCTCCCCTCCGACGATGCAACCGGGATTGAGACTATTCTTGGGATCGAACAGATCTTTGATTTCCACCATGGCCCCGTAGAGTTGTGGGTACTGTTTCCTGAGATAATATGTCCTGAGCCGCCCATCTCCGTGTTCCCCGCTAATGGTCCCCTTCAACGAAAGGACGAGGTCGTAGCAGGCCTCGGTAAGGGCTATCATCTTCTCCACCTCATCCTTTCGCCTCAAGTCCAGGAAAACCATGATATGGGGATTTCCGTCACCAGCGTGACCATATATACTGGCGTCCACCTCATACCTCTTAAAGAGCTGCCTGAGGCCTTTGATATACCGGGAGAGATTGCTCGGGTGAACAGCCGCATCTTCGATAAAGGCCAACGGTTTCTTGGGGCCTTTGATCTTGTTCAGAATCGGGCCGGAGACGCTTCTCACCTTTTCGAACATGGCCATATCCGCCTTGTCCCTGGCCACTTTCAAATCAATGGCTAGCCTTTCCTCCCGAACAATTCTTTTTTCGAGTTCCGCGAACATTCGGCGGAGCTGCTCATCGCTTCCATCTTGGAATTCAACATAGAGAATCGCCTCCACACCCTCGGGGAGGTAAGGCCGCATCTCCTTTCTCTGTTCTCTGGCCAGATCGAGGATCTGTTGTTCCATGATCTCGACCATTGTTGGGGAGAGCTCCAGAATTTTCTCCGTTGCCGTGCCCACGGCATCCAAATCGTCAAAGTAGATCAGGCCGCTCAATGTTCTCCCCTCAGGAATAGGTACGAGCCGGAGTTTCGCCTCGGTAATGATCCCCAGGGTCCCCTCGGAGCCCACAAATAGGGAAGTAAGGTCCAGGGATCCGTTGGCCTTAAGCCCCCAGAGGTCGTACCCGGAGGAATTCTTAACGGCAAAGGGCCGCTCGTCCTGCAGTGGTCCGCGACAACGTTGGAGCAAATCCGGTATCGTCCGGTAAATCTTAGCCTCGAGGGTCCCTGAGCCCTTCAATTCTTGCATTTTTTCCCCTTCTTGGGAGACCAGGCCTGTGGTCATAACCTCCCCTGTGGAGAGAACCGCCACCAGGGAGAGGACGTAATCCCGTGTTGCGCCGTACTTCACGGCGTGGGGGCCACTTGAGTTGTTGGCTATCATACCACCAAGGGTACAGTAATCCTTGGTTGATGGATCGATGGGAAAGAAGAGCTTATAAGGACGCAGAAATTTGTTAAGGGAGGAAAGAATGAGCCCGGGTTGGACCCGAACCCATTTCTCGTCGCGGTCCCACGCCGTGATCCCATTCATATACTTCGAGAAATCCAGGATGATCCCCTCCCCCACTTCATTGCCTGCACGACTCGTACCCCCACCCCTGGCGATGATGGGGATATCCCTTTGAGAGGCGTACCGGACGACTTTGACGACATCCATCTGATGTTTGGGTTGCACGATACCCAAGGGCAGGATCCGGTAGATAGAGGCGCCGCTGCTGTACAGGGCTCGACTGAGCTCATCGAAACGGACGTCTCCCTCGATAAAATTGTCTATATCCTTGAAGATGGTTGCCCTTTCCCCGCTCAATTGTGATACCATCTCTTTCCCCAGTCCGTCAGCTTTCAAATGATACCGTAGTCTCCCGGATAACTATATGACACCCAAAATCTCCATCAACTTCCCCTTCAATTCGGGCTCGGGGTATTTCCTCTCCAATTCGAGACCCCTTAAGGCGGCCTTCCTCAATGCCGAGATGAGGTCTTCGCCGTCATCCACGTGGAGGGAAGCATTGAGAAGCCATACACTGCAGTAGTACAGAAGATGGACCGGCTTCACCCTGCCCGTGATGATCGTCGCAGTAGCAGGCTGATAAAAATGTTCACCGAATGCCAGGATGAGCGACGAGAGGAAACTGGCATACCCCTCGGAAGTCTCGATATTCCTTGATTGGCTGGGCGTGGGCAGGAGTCCCTTTCTCACCGTTTCCAATAAGTCTGTCCCCTCTTGGACGAACGTGGGCAAGTCCTTCAGCCCCTTATACTTGATCGAAAGCTCGACATCCAAATCCCCCTTCAGAACCGCCTCCGTATCCTCGGCCAGCCGATGAGCCCACTTCCTTACCTCCATCTCATAGTGCGCTCGATGCCCTTCGAAGGCCCTCAGCACGCCGCTTTCCCTATCGGCCAGATGACTGTACTTCTCCACGGCCTCCCGATAAGCGGCCCACAGGCGTGCGCTGGAGAAGGTCTGGGAGAGGGAAATGACGCCTTTGAGCACTCTGGCCCTTTCGACGTGCTCCTTAGAGGCAGAGGCCGTCCCCGCCGCCGTACTCAGCAACCCATAGGCACCCTCAAAATCCAATGCGTATATCCTCTTCAAGGCCCGGTCGAAGGAAGGCTCTTCCGTTTTTCCAGACTGGGGATGAAGGAGGACGAGAATGGTTATGGCGGCGAAGAAATAGACTCCCCTAAGGTACACCATTTTCATACTCACCCCGGGACTACCTCAACCCTAGGAGGGTTGGTAAGAACAGGCTGATTTCCGGAAGATAGGTCAGGATGATCAGGACGCCGATGGCAAGAAAAATAAAGTAGATATTGACCCGCATCACCTCGGAGATGGAGACGTTGGCCACGGAACACGTGGTCAACAGCACGGACGCCACGGGTGGGGTCTGCTGGCCGATCCCCAGATTGAAAGTGACGATGAGCCCGAAATGGATGGGATCAATGCCCACCTTATGAACCAATGGCATCACAATGGGGACGATCATGATGATGGCGGCGGCGCTGTGTAAAAACATGCCTGCGAAGAGGAAAAAGACATTCATCAGCATTAAGATGATGTATTTATTCTCCGTCGCCGCCATCATGGCCGCGGCGATCCGTTGGGGAATGAGCTCGTTGGTAAGCAACCAGCTCAAAAGAGCCGAACCGGCAACGATCATCATTACCACTGCGCTCTGAATCCCACAATTGAGGAGTACCTGTGGGAGGTCCCGAAGCCTCAGTTCCCTGTATACAAATACCCCGATGAAAAAAGCGGCCATCACTGCCATGCTGGCGGCTTCTGTTGCTGTGAATACGCCCCCGAGGATCCCCCCGATGATGATCACCGGAAGGAGAAAAGTCCATGCCGCCTCCTTGAAGGTTACCCAGAGTTTTCTCAGGTTGAATACCTCCTCGATGGGATATTTCTTCTTGACCGCAAAGTAGTAGGAGAGGATCATCATGGATATGCCGGCTATCACGCCGGGGATGAGTCCGGCCATGAACAACGCGACGATTGAGGTCTCCGCCATGACGGCATAGATGATCATGGGAATACTGGGCGGGATGATGATGGCCTGGGTAGCCGAAGCGGATGTGACGGCGGCTGAAAAATCGGCCGGATACCCCTTCCTCCTCATGGCGGGTATGAGGATAGACCCCAATGCCGCGGCATCGGCCACGGCTGAGCCCGAAATCTCCGCGAAGAACATAGAGGCGACGATGTTGACCATGGCCAAACCGCCCCTTATGAAACCAACGAGGGCACTGCAAAAGTTGATCAGCCTCACGGAGAGACCCGCACTGTTCATGAGTTGGCCAGCAAGGATGAACAATGGGATGGCGATCAAGGGAAAGTTGTCCGCCCCATGGAAGAGCCTCAAGGGGACGGTGAGCAAGCCAATCCCCTTGATCGCCATGAGAATAACCGTGGTGATGGCAAGGGCAAAGCCGATGGGGACATTGATCAACACCATTACGATGACCAAAGGGCCGATTATATATTCCATACTAGAAACCCCTTGAATCCAACTTCCAAATTTGGACGATTCGCATAACACAGATCAGCAGCATCATTGCCCCCGTTGTCGGTATGACCACATACACCAGGCCTATGGGAACCGGCAGCGTTATTGCCGTCTCCCCGGAGAGTCGGGTGGTCAGTATCCACCCATAGTAGACGAGGACCACCTGGAGGGTAATAAGGAGGAGATAGACGATGGTCATTGCCACCTTCTGCGCAAGGAGTGGAAATCGTTCCACCAACGTCTCAAATCCGATATGCCTTCCCCTGTCAAGGGCCAATACCGCCCCCAAAAAAGTGACCCAGACCAAGAGGTATCCCGCAAACTCATCGTACCAACTGATCGAGGCGTTCAGGACGTAGCGGAAAAATACCTCAACCGCCACCAGGATAGCCAACGCACCCACCAACCCGATGAGCAGAAACTCCATCCCCTTGATTGCCCATGCGTAGAGCCTCTTCATCTCTCCCCCTGAAACCGAGGGTGACAATGGGAGAACGGTCCCCCCCTCCACTATTAAAGGGAGCGGGAGACCGTTCTTCACAGCTAGACGATCTACTACTTCGCGGCCAGAATATTGTCAAGAATCCACTTGCCGTCTTTGCCGAACTCCTTGGGATAGCCATCATACAGGGGTTTTGACGCCTTCACAAAGGCATCGAAATTTACCTCGTTCACCTGCATCTTCTTGGAGAGCATGGCCATGAGTTCGGAACTC